>JAPOVS010000035.1 GCA_026708055.1 bacterium
CCCTGCATGCCCCCAGGATCCCACACCCCGCACCGAAACGCGAGCCTTTCAGGCCGAATAAATCAGCAGTCTCCTAGGCGGCACAGCGGTGCCTCGACAGGGCGGATCGGGGCGCAATGCGCTGAACGCCAGTCCGGAGGCCGGTCCCCGACACTGTCGCATCCTCGCGCCACACTGTCCGCATGGCACGGAGCGGACCCGGCGAGCACTCCCGAACAGGCATGTCTCTGCTCGAACGGCGCCGGCAGTTTCCCGAGGAGGCGGTGCGGGCGTGGCCCGCCGCGGCGCGCCGTCGGCGCATCCACGGCTGCGGCGCTGTGGGCAGGTCCAACATCGTCGCTGCGAAAGACCGAGGACCGGGTCCTGTGACCACTAAGGTCGTCACCGGGACGGATGCGTACAGGCTGAGAGGGTTCGTGACCAACCACACCGCGCGAGGCGATCAGGTGTTTACCGACGACGCCGAGGGGAGGGTCGGGATGCGGACGCTCGACGTTGACCCGATTGCAGCATGAATCTCACGGTTGAACGCAAGCTTGCGTTGCGGGCAGCGGTCAACGAGTGGATTTCCGTGAGCTTTCCTGAGCATCGGACCATGCTCAGTCACGAGACGCCCGCGTACGCGCCAGACGTGGACGCGTGGACTGTTCTGCTCACCACCAAGCAGAACGGAGCCCGTGCGGTGCCGCTCGGCAGCGTGGTCGTGGCGCACGACGCTTCGATCATCGCCGCGCCCGACCCTTCCGAAGTGCTGGCGCTGCTCGGCAACCAGCCGGACACGCGACCGCAGCCGTCCCGCGACTTGCTGTCAGGCGACGGGTACGAGTTCCGTTGCGGGGACGGCATCGAGGCCGCCGCCGACTTGCCGGACGGCAGCGTTGACTTGCTGCTCACCGATCCGCCGTATGGGATCAGCCGCCGGTACACCTGCGAGGGGCAAGTGCCGCGTCGTCTTCGCAAGGATGGCAACGATTTTATCATGCCCCGCGGCCACTTCGGGGACTGGGACGAGGCTATCGACCCACATGAATGGACAGCGGTTGTGTTGCCGAAGGTCGCCGGGTGGGCGGTGACGTTCTGCGCGCAGGCGCAGATTGGCGCCTATTGCGACATCCTCACCGATCACGGTTTCGTAGCGGTCGGGCCGATGGTGTGGCAGAAAACGAATCCGGTGCCGTTCAATCACAAGTACAAGCCCGTGAACGCATGGGAGGCCGTGGTCGTCGGCAAGCGATCGGGCACCCCGTTCAACGGTCAGATGGTGCACAACGTCTTCGTACACAAGTCCCCGTCGCCTCAGCATCGCATTCACCCGACGCAGAAGCCGCTGCCGCTCGTGATGGAGTTCGTGCAGCTGTTCAGCCGTGTCGATGATCTCGTGTTCGATCCGTTCGCCGGCAGTGCCACGACTGTTATTGCTGCTCACGGGCAACGCCGACGTGTGATTGCGTACGAACGAGATCAAGCATTGTTCAGCACGGCGGTTCAGCGCGTTGAGGCCGAGACCGCCAGGATGCCGCTCTATGGCTGACATCCATGACTTCGAGGCCACCTTTGACCGCGATACGAAGACGTGGATGGTGTACGCGGTGCTCCGCGATCATCAATGGCACTGCCGTGAGTGCGAGTATGCTCATATCGGCATCACTCAGATCGCGGGCGGTTCCGGCATCCAGGGACTGCAACGCGGCACGAAATCGCGGCCCGGTCTGCTCATCGACAGCGACAACCACCTGTGCACAGACTGCGGACGCACGACGCGCCACGACCGTTGGCAGGGCAACTTCGCTCGAGCGATTCCGAGTTCGTCAATGCCGGTCGGGTTCGTACAACGTGCTGTTCGACTTCTCCACTCCCGTGACGTCGTGGAGTTGACCGAGCGATCCACGAATCAGCTGACCGTTGATCACAAACTGCCGCAGATGCGCTGGAGTCCGGCAGAACAACAGCGGCAGACAGACTACAGCGGCATGAACGATGAAGAGATCCGCGAACGCTTCCAGCTGCTGAAGAAGTCGAATGGCAGCGTGAGCCACAATTTGCTCAAGTCACGAGCGTGTGAGCGTTGCTTCAAGTCGGGACAGCGTGGCACGCCCTTCGGGATCCGCTTCTTCTACTCCGGTGACGGCTCGTGGGCGCCACCGGACAAGCGGGATGCATCCGGCTGCGTCGGATGTGGTTGGTATGACTTCGACAAGTGGCGCAGTGCGCTCAACAGGACACTACGAGACGCAGACTCATGAGGCGGGCCAGTCCGAGGCTCTCGCGGCTGCCGGCACCGAGTACAAGATAGAGAGTCGAGACGGGAGGGATACTTTGCCTGCACATGAGAGATTCAGTGTCGCCAGGCTTGGCGAGTTGCGGGCCCTGATCGGCGCGTCGCTCGTCTGCGACGCTCTGGACGATCTGGGGCGGCGGCACCAGTCCTTGGCACCGGGCTGTACCCCGCTGGTGGCCGGTCAGGTGCTCATGGGCTACGCCTTCCCCACGCGGGTGGCGCCTGCCGAGGAGATTCCCGAGGTGCCGTTCGTGGGTCTGCTGGCGGCTCTCGACGCCATCGGACCGGGCGAGGTCTGGGTCGGCGCAACCGGCGGGTTCCGCGGAGCGGCCCTCTGGGGGGAGCTACTGTCCACCGCCTCCATCGCCGCCGGTGCCGTCGGCGCGGTGCTGGACGGTTACGTCCGCGACGTCAGCGTCATCCGCAGCCTCGACTTCCCGGTGCTGTGCCGCGGCGTGGACCCCCGCAACATCAACGGCAGGGGAGAGGTGGTGGCGCACAACGTGACCGTCGAGGTGGGCGGCGTCGCCGTGGCGCCCGGCGACCTCGTCGTGGGCGACGACGACGGGGTGGTTATCGTGCCGCAGGCGCTCATCGACGAGGCCGTTGGCGCGGCCGTGGCGAAGACCGCCGGCGAGAGCCGGTTCCGCCAGGCGGTGCGAGAGGGAATGCCACCCGGCGAGGCGTTCAAGCACTTCGGCGTGCTCTGACGCGCTGGTCCCCGGATTCCGGCAGACAAGGAGAGAGGAACATGCCCAGGCATCTCGACCAACGGACCGCGCTCGTGACCGGCGCCGCCAGCGGCATCGGCCGGGCTTGCGCCGTACGGCTGGCCGAAGAGGGGCAGCGCGTCGCCGCCGCCGACCTGCAGACCGATCTCCTCGAGCAAATCGCCGACGACGTGGCCAGCATCCACACTCTCGACGTCACCGATTTCGCCGCGGTGCAGGCCACGGTGGCCGAGATCGGTCGCGTGGACGTGGTGGTGAACAGCGCCGGCATCATCGGTCCGCAGCTGCCCATCTGGGAGGTGCCGCTGGAGGGCTGGGAGAAGACACTGGCGGTGAACCTCACCGGAACCTTCAACACCATCAAGGCCACGATGGGTGGCATGCGGGCGCGGGGCTGGGGCCGCATCGTGAACATAGCCAGCATCGCCGGCAAGGAGGGCAACCCGAACATGGTGGCCTACTCGGCCAGCAAGGCCGCCGTGATCGGCCTCACCAAGTCGGTCGGCAAGGAGGCCTGCACCGACGGTGTGCTCGTCAACGCCGTGGCGCCCGCGGTCATCTCCACGCCCATGAACGCCGACACCGAGCCCGAGGTGATGGAATACATGATCTCGAAGATCCCCATGGGGCGCCTCGGCCTCGTCGACGAGGTGGCCGAACTCGTCTCGTGGCTGTCCTCGGACGCGTGCAGCTTCTCGACGGCCGCCGTCTACGACATCTCCGGGGGCCGGGCCACCTACTGACCATCCGCTGCCGATCAGCGGCTCTCCCGGCCTTGTCAGCTACCAGCGGATCGGTTGCAGCCCCCGCTCGGCAAGGCGGAGGTTGCACACGGTGAGTGGATTCCCTCGCCGCAGGAGTTCGTCGCCTTCGGCGGGGTGGGGGTAATCCAGGTAGGCCACGCTGCCATCGGAGGCGAGGACGGCGGCGGGCAGCAGTGCTCGCAGGGCCGCATCGGCAAGCGTTCCGAAGCTGATGACCACCAGGGCCTGGTCCCGCCCCAGCAGGTAGTCGAGAAGACGCCGGAGCAGTGGCGCCCACAGCGGTCGGTGCCCCCGGGAATAGTGGGGATCGATGTCCAGCGAGAATCGGGTCAGGGTCAGGGAGGTATTGAGCAGGAGCACGCCCTGTGCCTTCCAGATATCGACCAGACCCTCCATCGGCTCGATTGCTCCGTGGCCGGCGCCGAAATCGTCGCGGGCCCTGTGCCAGTCATTGATCGATGCGGCGTAGCCCGGATCACCGCTGCGATCTGCGACGATCAGTTGGAACAGTGTCCGCGTCAGCAGACGCGAGAGTTCGTGCGCGACGGGTGCGTCGAGTGCGTGCCATGAGGCGAGTTGGCCGAACTCGAACCCGACGCCGGTCGCCTGGCCGACGGACGGATGCGGATCCTGGCCCACCACGACGCAGCGGACACCGGCCGGATCCACGCCATCGAAAGCCTTGAACATGTGGGCGCCAGGTGGCGCTCCGAGCAGGGTCTGGTGACGCCGCGGCGGGAAGACCGGCTCCCCGACATTGAGTTCGAGCGAAGGATCGATGTCCTCGAATCCCAATGCGGTGTCGCCGAGGATGGGGCGCCAGGCCGCGTCGAGGTCAGTCGGCCATCCCGCCAGTACCTCCTGCACCGCATCGCGCAGCCGGTAGGTCACGTGCCCTCGGCGTTCGGCGGGCTGAATGCGTGGGGGAGAAGCGTGGCCGAGTCGGTCACGAGGAGATGGGAATGGCTGCGGTTCGCGCACAGGATCCGGATGGGTCGACCGAGCCGCAGAGAGAACTCATGGATGGTCTGGCGGCAGCGGCCGCAGGGGGTGCACGGCTCGTCGCCGTCCTCCCCGCCGGGGGCGCCGACCGTCGCGACCGCGACGATGTCGCGGTGCCCCGCCATGTTCGCGGCGATGAACGCCGCCGGCTCGGCGCAGATCGTCTGCCCCATGGTGGCGTGCTCGAAGAACGAGCCGGTGAAGATCCCGCCGTCGCCGGTGCGAACCGCAGCGCCAACATGCCAACCGGAATGGGGGTTGTACGCCCGCTCCATCACACCTGTGGCGGCATCGATGAGTTCGCGATCCTCCGCGCTGAGTTCGGCAGTGGGGCGTTGGGTCTCCGTTGGGTCGGACATGTCGTGGCTACCTTTCGAGGTCGAGCGTCGCAGAGATACCCCCCGCCGTTGTCGGCGCTGTGACTCGGTGTGCCGGTGTCCCGGGATCAGCGCGCGATCCGGTGCCCTCAGGAGATCGTTCCGAGCCAGAATTGCAGCCCGAAATCGAGATGTATCTCCATCTCGCGTCGTGCCCGCTCCGGATCGCGGTCGAGCACCGCCTCGCAGATCCGCGAGTGGTGCTCGAGTGCAGTCGAGAGCGTGTGGGCCATGGTGGTGGTCTTCATGTGGCTGACGAGCAGCAGCTCCCGGCTGGTCTGGACGATGCGCCGGATGAAGCGGTTCTGGGCGGCGTCCGCCAGGATCGCGTGGAACGCCACATCGTGACGCACGAAAGCCGGGGCATCGTCCAGCAGGCCGCGCATCTCCTCCACCTCGGCTGCGAGCGCCCTGCGCTGGTCGTCGTCGGCCAGGAGTGCGGCGCGCTCGGCAACCGCCGGCTCGATGAGCACCCGGGTCTCGTGCAACTCCGTGAGGATGTGGCGAACTTCCTCGGGATCGTCGAAGAACTCCAGCAGCGTCGGATTGAGGTAGTCCCAATCCTCGCGAGGTCGGACCTTCATCCGCTTGCCCTGAGAGACGTCGACCATGCCCAGCCGCGCCAGGGTCTGGACGACCTCGCGAGCGACGGTACGCGAGACGGCAAAGGCCGCCGCCAGTTCGCTCTCCGACGGCATCGTCGTGGCCTCGGCGTCCTCCGAGGCGACCAGTCGCTGACCAACGACCTGTACGGCGCGGTCGGCCAGCTTCGGGGAGCGCTGGAAACCGTCTTCGGCGCCGGTCAGCATCGGTGTTGCATTCGTCACGCCTCATCACCTCAGCGTTCGTCCCGCGGATTCGAATGTCGACACGAGCCGATTGCGGGAGACTCGAATAGTCGTATGAAAACCATATAAGTTCCGCGGCCCGCCACCAATCATTTGCCGCCGCTCGGCCGATCTACTTGTCATATAGGTCACTAAGCTAACATCACCGCGGGTTGGAGAATCCGTCACCGGGAGTGAAGGAGTCGTAGGCGATGGTTGTAGAGCTTCACGCTGAGCAGGTGACGGACTCCATTACCTGGCACGGCGAGGGGCCCACGCCGCTGGACGAGGGATCGACGTTCGCCTGGTTGGACATGCTGGCAGGTGATGTGCTCATCCGAGCTTTCCCGGACGGCGCCATCGATCGGTACCCGGTCCACCCGGACGTCGTCTCCGTGGTGCGACCGCGTCTGGCCGGTGGGCTGGTCGTGACCACCGAACGTGACGTGGTCACCTATCCCGACGGCCTGGCTGGGTCGAGCAGCGTCCTGGCGACCCTCCCATTGCCTGAGGGGGTGCGACTCAACGATGGCGGTTGCGACGCGCGGGGCAGGCTGTGGATCGGCTCGATGGCATACGACGTCACGCCGGGAGCCGGCGAACTCTACGTGGTCGACGAGGGCGGTTCGTTCGAGAGCGTGCTCACCGGTCTCACGATCTCCAACGGGCTCGCGTTCACCGCCGACGGGGCGCAGGCCTACTTCATCGACAGCACGACCCTGGCGGTGGATCGGCTCGTCCTCGGCGACGACGGCTCGGTCGAGTCGCGCCAGGTCTGGGCGACGGTGAAGGAAGGGTCGGGACTTCCCGACGGCTTGACCCTCGACGACGCCGGGGGAGTGTGGGTTGCGCTCTTCGGCGGTGGCACCGTGCTGAGGTTCGATGCCGGCGGCGAACTGGACACCATCGTCCGCCTTCCGGTCTCCCAGCCCACGGCGTGTTCCTTCCTGGGCACCACCGGGCGGCTCTTGATCACGACGTCCCGGTACGGGCTCGCCACCGATGCCGAGCTCCCGGCCGGCTCGCTCTTCGCCGTCGAGACCCCGCACCGCGGGCTGGCCCCCCACCCGTTCGGCTCGCGCTGACGGCCCGCCGCAGGCCGCGACGCTCAGGAGGCAGGATGAGGACGAGACCGGTCGGCAGGACCGCACTGCGGGTCACCGAACTCGGCTTCGGGGGCGCCGGGCTGGGTGAACTCTTCGAACTCGTGTCCGAGCCCGACGCCCAGGCCACGCTGGAGGCGGCGTGGAGCGCCGGGGTTCGCTACTTCGACACCGCGCCGTGGTACGGCCACGGTCTCAGCGAGCATCGCATCGGACACTTCCTCCGCCAGAAGAGCCGCGCCGATTACGTCCTGTCCACCAAGGCCGGTCGGGTCTACACCGCGAAGGGCCGGGAGTCGACCTTCGACGGGGCGCCATGGGTGGGCGGGCTGGATTTCGAACTGCGGTTCGACTACACCCGCAGCGGCATTCTGAGGTCCTACGAGGACAGCCTGCAACGATTCGGCATCAGCCGGGTGGACATCCTCAACGTCCACGATCTCGACCCCCTGTACCACGGCGAGGAAGGGGTCGCCGGCCGGCTGGACGAACTCGATGCGGGGGGCGGGTTCGGTGCCCTCGAGGAGTTGAAGTCGGCCGGTGTGATCGGCGCAATCGGCGCCGGGATCAACGAGCTGGGGATGATTCCGAGATTCCTGGAGCGATTCGACCTCGACCTGTTCGTGGTGGCGATGCCCTATACCCTGCTCGACCAGGAAGCCTTGGACGTCGAACTCCCGGCATGCTCGGCACGCGGGGTCGGCGTCGTGGTCGGCGCCCCGTTCGCCTCAGGGGTGCTGGCGACCGGCCCGAACGCCGAGGCCAAGTATGCCTACGCGACCCCTCCCACCGAGGTGACGGCGCGTGTCGAGCGGATGCGAGGTATCGCCGCCGCATTCGGCGTCAGCCTCATCGGCGCTGCCTTGCAGTTCCCACTCGGCCATCCCTCCGTGTGCGCGGTCATCCCCGGTGCCACGGCCGCCCATCAGGTCATCCAGAACACCGACGCCTTCGCCCGTGCCATCCCCCCTGACTTCTGGAAGGCTCTGCGGGACCAGGGCCTGATCCGCGCTGACGCGCCGCTTCCCGCCTAGGGGGATGGCATGAAGATCACCGACGTGGAGATCCGGACATGCGGGGTCACCGAACTGTCGTCGGCCGAGCGCGGCAAGCTCCGGGGGCACCACACCCCTGACGTCGTGGTGATCACGCTCACGACCGACGAGGGACTCAGCGGCACCGCGTTCGGGTTCGGCGGACTCGACGCCAAGATTTGCGCACCGTCCTTCGAGGCGGTCAAACCCTTCATCATCGGGCGCGACCCCATGGCGCGGGAGAAGAACTTCCAGGACTTCCAGTTCTTCGACCGGCGCTGGAACGTCCTCCCGATCTGGGTCTGGGGGCCATTCGACGTGGCGTGCTGGGACATCGCGGGCCAGGCTGCGGGCCTGCCCATCTACCAACTCCTGGGTGCGGCGCGCGAACGCGTCCCCGTCTATGCCAGCTCGATGTTCCTGGAGACCGACCAGGACTACCTCGATGAGGCGCTGGAGGTGCAGCGGCGCGGCTACCGGGGCTACAAGCTGCACCCGCCGGGGCCGGCCGAACGTGACATGGCCCTGTACACCGCAGTCCGGGAGCTGGTCGGCCCCGACTACGCACTCATGACCGACCCGGTGGCGACACACAGCTATGCGGAGGCGGTGCGGGTGGGGCGCCACCTCGAATCTCTCGGCTACCTGTGGTTCGAGGAGCCCATCTGCGATCACGACATGTACACGCTGCAGAAGCTGACCGCCACGTTGGACATCCCGATCGCGGCCACCGAGGCCATCGCCGGGCTCCACACCTCGACAGCCAGCTACATCGCCAACCGGGCGTGTGACATCGTGCGGGCCGACGTCTCTTGGCGGGGCGGCATCACCGGCGTCATGAAGATCGCCACGCTGGCCGAAGCCTTCGGGATGAAGTGCGAGATACACACGTCGATCTACGAGGCCCTGGAGTTCGGCAACCTGCACTGCGCCCTCGCCGTCTCGAACTCCGACTTCCTGGAGTTGCTCTACCCCGTCGAGGACTACTCGTTCGGCATCCGCCACGGCCTCCCCATCAGCGACGGGTATGCCTCAGCGCCCGAACTCCCGGGGCTGGGGGTGGAGTACGACTGGGACTGGATCGACGACGCCACCATCGCCAAGTCGTAGATCTCCCCGGGGCCGGGCCGCGCCGGACGCGTCACTCCGGTCGAAAACTGCGGCAGCCCGGGCCTCCCAGGACCCGGGCCGCCGTTCTCACGAGCAACTCAGCGGCCGCTTAGTTGCTCCGGTCAGTTGTCCTGGGCAAGGATCCCCGGTGTCTCGGAGACGATGATGTCGACGGCTTCGTCCACGCTGATGTCGCCGGCCATGGCGCCGATCAGCGTCTCGCCGAACAGGGCAGAGGCTTCGTTCTCGCCAAGCGTGGACGGAGCCTTCTTCCCGAACGACGACGCAGCCAGCAGGTAGGCGCCGAGCAGTGGGTTCTCCTGCACGGCTGGGCTGTCGAAGAGAGCCGGATGGCTCGGGATGCTCCCCGCCAGGTTGAGGAAGTTCTCCTGCGCCTCGGCGTCCATGATCGCCAGTCGGGCGAACTCGAAGCCGAGCTCGGGACTCTCGCCGAAGGCGCCGATGCTGAACCCCTCGCCGGAGACGTACACGCCTCCGTCGCAGGTGGCGCCGGGCATCGGAATGTTGGCCAGGGTGAAGTCAGCGCTGTCGACGATGCGAGTGAGGTCCCAGTTGCCCGCCGTGGCGAATACGTACTCGCCCGTCAGGAACTGGCTGACCGCGCCGGACTGGTCGTAGGTCACCACCTCGGGCGTCATGAGGCCTTCGGTGACCCAGCGCACAGGGCGCTCGATGGCGGCTCGGACCACGGCCTCGTCGCTCATGGTCAGGTCACCGCACTCGGCGAACACGTACGGCATGCCGGTCCACCAGCCCAGAAGCGGAATGTTGAATCCTGAGGCTATTCCCTTGTAGCCGGCGTCGGCAGCCTGCCGCATGATCGCTTCCATGTCGTCCATGGACGTGGGCGGCTCGGCGCCGAGTTCCGCCAGGAGATCGGCGTTGTACCACAACGCAATCAGGTTGCCGTAGACACGAACCGAGTAGATCTCGTCGCCAACCCGGTTGACGCCCGAGTCAGGCACCTGGTCGGCATCGGCGTACGTTGCCCAGTACGGATCGATCGGCCGGAGGGCGTTCACCTCGAGGAGCGAAACCTGGTCGGCCCAGTTGTAGAACATGAAGTCCGGCCCGGTCTGGGCTGCGGCCGAGGTGAGCACCTTCCCGGTGAAGTCCCCGTAGGGGAAGACCTCCACCGAGAGGTTGACGTTGGGGTATGCGGCCCGGAAACGATCGATGCCTGCGTTGATGGAGTCAAGCGGACCCTCGTTGTTGAAGTAGTGCCACACAACGAGGTCATCCTCGCGGTCCGAAGGGTTGTCCGGTGTGGCCACGCCGGGGGCATCGTCCGCAGCCGGAGCCGGAGCCGGCGCAGGGGCCGCCTCGTCGGCAGTGTCATCCGCGGCAGGGGCCGGAGCGGGCGCGGGCTCTTCGGCCGGAGCCGGAGCCGGAGCGGGCGCGGGCTCTTCGGCTGGAGCCGGAGCGGGCGCGGGCGCCTCAGCCGGAGCCGCGGGCGGGTCGGCCGGAGCCGGGGCCGCGCCGTCCGTGTCGTCGTCGCCACATGCGCTTGCGATCAGCGTGAGGGCAAACAGGGCTGCGAGCAATCGCAGCGCGGGCCGTCGTTTCATTGCAGGGTCCTCCTCCGGATGGGCAGTATGCCACCTACTCATATGATAACCTGATGTCAGGTCTTCCGCAAGGGTCCGGAGATTCATTTGGCCGGCGCTACGCACACGGGCTCCAAGCTCAGATCGGAGGGACGGCTCGCCCGGGCCGCCAGGTGGCGAATGCCCCGCCGTCGTGCTCGCCGAGAGACCGTCGCCGGGGCAGCGACACTCCCGGCGCTCGCCTTCCTCGCCGTCTTCGCCGTGCTCCCGCTGTACGAGATGGTCAGCATGGCGTTCGGCGAGGTCGGTTTTGCCGAGGTGGTCACCGGCGAGTGGGAGCACACCACCAGCAACTTCAGGGACCTTCCCGAGAGCCGCGGATTCTTGGATGCGCTCGAGAACACGCTCGTGTTCGTCGCAATAGTGGTCGTCGCAAGCATCGCACTCGGCCTTGCCACGGCTCACGTCATCCGCCTCGAGCGACTCAGCCGGCGCACGCTGCAGACGATGATGGTGTTCGCCTGGGCGCTGCCCCCGATCATCAGCGGAAGCGTGTGGAAGTTCATCCTGTCCGGCAACGGCGTCGCCAACGCGCTGCTCGGCCTCGTCGGGGTGGATCGCCAGCTCTGGCTCGCCGATCCCGGCAAGTCTCTCTACTCGGTCGCCTTCGTCACCGCGTGGCAGGCCGTTCCCTTCGCCGCGCTGGTGCTGAAGGCCGCACTCCTCGACGTCCCTCCCGAACAGGTCGAGGCGGCCGCGGTCGATGGAGCGACGAGGCGGCACGTCTTCGTGCACGTCACACTTCCCCATCTGAAGCCCGTACTGGTGGTCCTCACCGTACTCATCACGGTGTATGCGTTCCGTAGCTTCGACCTCTTGTTCGTGATGACCCAGGGTGGGCCCGGCACCTCATCGACGACCCTGCCGTTCCTTGCCTGGCGAAGAGCGTTCGAGTTCGGGCACTTCGGCGAGGGTGCCGCGCTGGCGTGCATCTCCTCTGCCTTCATCGTCGCCGCGGCGGCGTACTACTCGCGAGTGAGCCGTCGGCTCGACGAGGGGTAGATCACGATGGCCATCGTCGGCTCCGAGCGTAGGTCCCTGGCGAGGTACCTGGTGCTCGGCCTGCTGTTCTTCCTGTACGGCATTCCGATCCTGTACCTGGTCGTCACGTCGTTCAAAGCCGCCTCGGAGATACCGGTGACTCCGGCGGCGGTGGTCTTCACGCCGTTGCTGGACTCCGTTCGGGCTGTGTGGGATGACGCCCTCTGGACCGCGGCGAAGAACTCCGCCTATATCGCGTTCGGTACGGCCATCGTCGTGGTGGGACTGGCGACGCCCGCCGCGTACGGCTTGGCACGCATGCGCAGCGGCCGGATCCTGTCGTTCCTTCTCTTCAGCCTGATCGTTCTCCAGATGGTGCCGCAGGCGAACTCGGTGATCCCGCTTCTCCGAGTCCTCGTGAGGCTCGACCTTCTCGGGAGCAGGCTGGGGATTATTTTCGCGCTCAGCGCGCTGCTCCTGCCTTTCGCGGTCATCATCCTCCGGCCTTTCTTCGCATCGCTCCCGCCCGAGACCATCGAGGCTGCCCGACTCGATGGCGCCTCGGAACTGGCCGTCTTCTATCGAATCGCAATCCCGCTGGCGCGCAACGGCATCGCCACCATCGCCGTTCTCGTCTGGATCCTGGGCTGGGGCGAGTTCCTCTACTCGGTCAGCTTCCTCCCGAAGACCGATCTCCTACCGATGTCGGCCCTGATGAGCCTGCAGGTCTCCTCCGAAGGTGTGCGCTGGGGTCCCTTGATGGCGCTGGCGATGTTCACCGCCCTTCCGATCGTGGCGGTCTTCATCGCCACCCAGCGGCTGCTGGCCACGGGACTCACGCTCGGGGCGGTGAAGTAGGGGACCGAACCTCGGCGCTCCGGGCGTGGCGACGCCACTGCCGGTTCGTGCGGCGCACCGCCATTGTCGTTGGAGGTGCCCGGTCAGTTCCGCCGCAGCACCCCCACGACAGGAGCGAACGCCTCGGCGTCGGTGACGACGAAGTGCGATATCCCGAGCTCGGCTCGGGTTCGGCGGACTTTGCCGGCCACCTCTTCGACGCCTCCCGCCAGGACGAAGGGTGAGTCCTGGATTTCCTGGAGTCCAAGCCCTGTGCGCTCCGCGACGGCGCCGGAGATGGCCTCGAAGGGCGTCCCGATGTGCAGTTCCGTGATGATGATGGACAACTCGATCTGCTCGGCGCGCCGCCCGGCGTGGCGCTGGAGCCTGCCGATGCGGTCGACGAGCGCCGACCGGTGATAGCCCGACTGCCGCGGCGTCCCGTCGGGGAGGTGTGCGAGTCCGGTGAACTGGAAGATGTCCGCGTGGCGTCCGGCCAGTTCCAGCATGCGGTCCCCGGAACCGCCGAGGAGCAGCGGGATCCGATCTCGGGGCAACTCCACGCCGAGGGTGTCGGACCTCGTGTCGGCGTCGCCGCCGTCGAGGTCGGCCTCTCCGGGCCGCAGGAGGGGAGCCACCACGGCGAGCGTCTCGCTCAGGATCTCGACACGCCGGCGGCCAGTGGGGAAGTCGATGCCGAGCGTGTCGTGTTCGGCCTTCGCCCAGCCGGCCCCCAGCCCGAGCACCAAGCGGCCGGAGGTCAGCTGGTCGAGCGTTGCGGCGGTGCGCGCCAGCAGCCCGGGGTTGTAGAAGCCGGCGTTGAGGACCAGCGGCCCGACCCGGAGATCGGTGGTGGCCTCGGATGCGATGAGCAGCGGGAGGAACGGGTCCACGGATCCGAAGTGGTCGAAGGTGTAGAACTCGTCGAAACCGGCGCTCTCGGCGTGCTGCGCGGCGACGATGATCGCTTCGCGGCCCGCGGCCGATGCTGCCGCCGCCTGGACGCCGAAGGTGAATGGCCGCATGTGTCCCTCCTCGGACCTCAGGGTGACGGGTCGCGTCCGGTCGGGCCGGTCCCTGTGCGTTCCACCTATCATCTCATATGATTAGTTGGACGGCAAAGAAGTAAAGAAGTCTAGACGGGGTAAAGGGGAATGGCGCCGGCAGAGACCGACCTTGAAATCACCGCGGTCACCACCATCAGGTGTCAGCGGCAACCGAACGTGCTGTGGGTCCAGCTGACCTGCTCGACGGGAGAGGTCGGACTCGGCGAGACGTGGTTCGGGGTCGGGCCCACCGAGACGCACATTCACGACCTCGCCGCGCCCTACCTGCTCGGTGCCGATCCCGGGTTGATCCGTCGACACCAGCAGGAACTCATGATGCTGTGGTCGCGCAAGGGCGTCGGCGCCGAGGCCAGAGGGGCGTCCGCGGTGGAGGTGGCGCTGTGGGACCTCGTCGGGAAGGTCCGGGGACTGCCGATCCATCGGATGTTGGGCGGCGCCAGCCGGGATCGGGTGCCCGTGTACAACACGTGCGTCGGCCCCGGGTACATGAAGACGCCGCTGGCGGTCGGCAACGACCTGTTCTCGCCGCCGGAGCCAGGAGGCCGCCACGAGGACATGCAGGCGACGCTCGAAGCGCCCGGCGACCTCGCTCGTGATCTGCTGGATTCCGGGATCAGGACGATGAAGATCCTTCCGTTCGACGCCCGTCTGGCCTACGGCGACGGTGACATCTTCCGGCTCGAGGATCTGGAACGAGGTCTTCGCATCCTCGCTGAGATCCGCGGCGCGGTGGGCGACGCCATGGAGATCGCGATCGAGTGCCGGGGCCGTTGGAACGTGCCCGCCGCCAAGCGGATGATGGGTGCGATAGCCGAGTTCGAACCGGTTTGGGTCGAGGACCCGATCCGGAACGAGAACGCGGCCGCGCTGGCCGAGGTGCGGGCGGCTGGGATCACGCCGATCGCGGCGGGTGAGTCGCTGGGGATTCCCTACCGTCATCTCGAGCTGATTCAGGCCGGCGCGGCCGACATCGTCCTGACCGACGTGGTCTGGAACGGCGGGATCGGCCCGGCACGGACGGTGTGCGACCTGGCGTCGCTGCACTTGCTGTCGGCGGGTCTGCACGACTGCACCGGACCGGTCGGCCTCGCCGCCAGCGTGCACCTGGCACTGCACCACCCCGCCACCTTCGGTCAGGAGATCGTACGGGCCTATCTCCACGGGTGGTACGAGGACGTCGCCGTGGGCCTTCCCACGCTGGCCGACGGCGAGATGTCCGTCGCTGGCGCGCCGGGGCACGGGGTCGAGCTGCGCGGTGACTTCCTCACCGACACCGGGACCGCGATGCGAACCACGACGAGGGAGGACAGGTGACCGACCTGCGACTCGACGGCCAGTCCATCGCAATCACCGGGGCGTTGGGCGACATCGGCTCGGCGATCGCCCACGAGGTGCTCCGTCTCGGCGCCGATGCCATGATCATCGATCTCGCCGCCGAGGCCGACGCGCAGGGCCTGCTGGAGCCGTTCCGTCGGCACGGACCGGAGGTTCGCTATGCGCAGGCCGACGTGCGCGACTTCGCGCAGGTCGAGGCCGCCTTGGCTGCTGTGCCGGATCTGACCGGTGTGGTCGGCAACGCCGGCATCGGCATCATGGCGCCGTTCCTGGAGATGACCCCCCAGATCTGGTCCGAACAGATCGACACCAACCTGACCGGGTGCTTCAACACCGGACTGGCCGCGGCGCGCCGGCTGGCGGGCAACGGGGGATCAGTGGTGTTCACGAGCAGCTGGATCGGCAGCGTGCCGTGGCCCGGCATGGCGGCCTACTGCGCCAGCAAGGGCGGTCTGGAGATGCTGATGAAGGTGATGGCGCGGGATCTTGCCGACCTCGGCATCCGTGTGAACGCCGTGGCGCCGGGGATCGTGAATGCGGGCGCCGCCCGGAAGGTCGCCGAGGAGAACCCCGAGTTCGCGGCGGTCATGGGCAGGGTGATCCCGCTCGGAGGGCTGGGAGCTCCCGAGCAGGTGGCGCACGCTGTGGCGTTCCTCATGAGCGATGCCAGCACCTACATGACGGGCAGCGTGGTGACGGTGGACGGTGGTTGCTCGCTGTTCAAGTACGAGACTGACGACTCGGGGACGTGACCCCCTCGAGCGGCCCGACGCGCCCGATCCCGGCTGGTCAGAGCACGCCGTATTGTTCGAAGGCCTCGGTCGCGGTCATGCCGTTCTCGATGTCCTTCAGCACGAGACTCTCCGTGGCGACCTTCTCGAGCGCGCGCTCGATCACCTCGTCCTCGATCTCGGCCGGAACGATCACCACCCCGTCACGGTCACCGATGACCAGGTCGCCGGGCGCGATCCTGACGGGACCGATCTCGATGGCCACGCCGAAGTCCACGACCGACGAACGCACGCCGGCGTCCTGTCCGTAGGCCCCTCGGGAGAAGATGGGAAAGCCCCTGTCGAGGACGAGTTTGGTGTCGCGGTGGTAGCCGTCGATGACGGCGCCGCTCGCACCGTTCCGCTGAGCGACGGCGGTGAGGATCTCTCCCCATGCGGCGCAGGGAGTTCGTGCGCCACGAGCCACGTACACATCGTCGGGCCCGAGGGCGTCCAGTGCCGCGGTGAGCGCACCGAAGGGCCTCGCCTGAGGTCCGAACACGTCAGCCATGAGGACGGGCATCGCCCGCCCGACGAGGACGAGTTCCGGGTCGAGCGGTCGTATCGCCGGCGGGAGGAATTGACGGCTGCGCCCCAGGGCGTCGAGGACGTCACCGACGACCGCTGTGTGGAGTTGCTCTCGGATTCTGTGGTTCACAGCCACTGCTTCTGGACCGGCGTTCATGAGCGTGCTCTCTCCGGAGTTCCGGCGAGCCGCCCCGCCACGCACTCCTAAGCTAACACACTTGCAATCTCATCATATAAGTCTCTCGCCCGTTCTGTCAGATCCGTTTTGCTGCTGTGTGCCGCGGGTCCCCGTTCATGGACCCGTCACAGGGGCCGGTAACCTGTATGACAAGTTTTCGCGACGCCTGGCGGCGCCGGGTTGCCGGGAAGGAGAGATGTCTTGGCGGATGGCTCACGGGTGATCGACGGCTTCCTGGACGCGCCGCCCCGGCGCCGGGTCGTGATCAGCACGGATGTGGCGAACGAGGCCGACGACGCGTTCGCCGTGGCGTACGCGCTTCTCTCGCCAAGCCTCGATGTGCGATGCGTGGTGCCGACGCACTTCGGCCAGCGCGGGGTGGCGGACAGCCTGGGCGCCAGCAGGGACGAACTGGGGCGTCTGCTGGCGGCGATGGATCGCACGGACTCCGTGGTGGTGCGCGACGGTTCACCGAGGGCGATGTCCGACGCGCTGACGCCGGTGGACAGTCCCGGGGCGCGGGCCATCGTCGCCGAGGCGCTGCGGGACGACCCGCTGCCCCTGTTCGTTCTCTGTCTCGGTTCCCTGACCGACATGGCCTCCGCTCTGCTGCTGGCGCCGGCAATCGCTGAGAGGGACGTGACCGTCGTCTGGATCGGGGGCCCGAGCAATCCTCCGGATCCTGTCCCGCTCTACTGGCCGGAATTCAACCTCTCCAACGACCTCGTCGCGGCCAACGTGGTGTTCGGTTCCGCTGCTCAGCTCTGGCAGATCCCGATGAACACGTACGCGTCGTGTGCCGTGTCGTACGCCGAGCTGCTGGGTCGGGTGGCGCCCCAGGGCGAACTGGGCCAGTACCTGATGCGCCAGCTCTACGACTGGGCCGAGGGGTTCGGCTGGGACTGGGAGCTGAAGCACCTGTCCGACTGCGCTGCCGTCGGAGCCGTCATCCGGGACGACTTCGGGCGGTTCGACCTGATCCCGGCCCCGCAGTTCAGCGAGGCGTTCCACAATGCGGCGACCGACGGGAACCGGCCGATTCGGGTCTACCAGGAGGTGGACCGCCGGTTTCTCTTCGAGGACCTGTTCGGGAAGATCAAGCTCTTCGCCTCTGCCGGCGGCTCGGACTCCTACCCGCCGCGGCATCCCGTGAAGGAGGGGGTCGCCTGGGGCTGGCAGCCGCACTGAGCCTGCGGCCCGCCGACCGGCCGATCAGTCCCGGATGGCGAGGCGGGTGTCAGACCCCACCGGATCATTCCTCGCCTCTGCTGACCCGGCCGCGCCGGAGCGCCGGAAAGCCGGGCGGGAATACTCTCATCGGCGGGAACCAGGCGGCGGCGTCGTTCGTCTGATGTTTCGCGAGCGAGGGAGGAGATGAGGCGTGCGCCGACTGTTCGCCACCTGCCTGGTCCTTGCCGCACTTGCCTCCGCCTGCGCAGCCGACCGGCAGACAGAGGAACGAGCGACATCCGTCCCGGGGACAGGGACGACCGCGCCCGTACAGGCTGTCGGCCCTCCCGTCGCCGCCGGCAACAAGGCCAAGGAGGGCGCCGCGACCGAGGGAACCGCCCCCCGGCCGCCCGGGGAGTCGACAGGCGGCGGCGACGGCCAGGAGGCCCCGGTCGCCGATCCCGCACAGCCGGAGGCGGCCCGGCCACTCGAGGAGTTGGAGGAGGCCAAGCAGGAGGAGGCCAAGCAGGAGGACGTCGAGCCGCCGGAGGTCGAGCAGGAGGCGCTGAAGCCGACGGACCTGGAGCAGGAGTACCCCGAGTCGGCGGAGGCCGGTCGGGGGGCGCCCGAGGCCGAGGTCGAACAGGGGGCGCCCGAGCCGGCCGAGGTCGAACAGGAGGCGCCCGAGGCGGCGGCGGGCTTCGTTGCCGTCAGTTCGGGTCTGGCCCACTCGTGCGGGGTGCGGGCCGACGGCAGCATCGCCTGCTGGGGTTGGAACGACTACCGGCAGGCGGAGCCGCCGGCGATAGAACCCAGCGACCGCGCCAGGGTGCCCGACGGGCGATTCAGCACCCTGTCGGCCGGCGACGCGCACTCCTGCGGGCTGCGCCCCGGCGGCGCCATCGAGTGCTGGGGATGGAACACCGATACCCGGTTCGTGGATGTGGCGGCCGGCGACTTCCACACGTGCGGCCTGCAAGCCGACGGTCTGGTCGAGTGCTGGGGGCGCAGCGCGCGCGGGCGGCTGGACGCGCCGCCTGGGCGGTTCGCCGCCGTCGCCGCGGGCGAGAGCGGCTCGTGCGGGTTGCGCGTCGACGGTTCCATCGAGTGCTGGGGCGACGTCTACGGCCCTTACGACATCCCCGACGGGCGGTTCGTCGACATCGACACCGCGTTCTGGCAGTCGTGCGCGTTGCGAGACGACGGGACCATCGACTGCTGGAGTGACACATGGTGGGACGTGGCCCCGCCGGAGGGGAGATTCACCGACCTGGCCGTGGCCTACGAGCATTCCTGCGCGGTGCGCTTCGACGGCGGGATCGAATGCTGGTTCAGCGAGAACCTCGACCGGGGCCCTGTGCCCGAGAAGGCCAGTCCGCCCGGCGGGGAGTTCACCGCCGTCGCCGCCGGCCTCGGCCACACCTGCGGACTGCGCACCGACGGCGCCATCGAGTGCTGGGGCGACGACGGGGAGGGTCAGGCCACCCCACCCGCCGGCCGGTTCATCGACGTGACGGCGGGCGGGTCCCACTCGTGCGGGTTGCGCGACGACGGGATCATCGAATGCTGGGGTCTCGAGTCGGTTGTCACGGCGCCCGACGGCGTGCACTTCGCGGGCGCAGACGGCGTCGTCGAGGAGATCGTGTCCCCGGAGAGACCGTTCGCCGGTCTGGCCGCCGGGCCGTGGCACACGTGCGGCGTGCGCCGCGATGGCGCCGTCGACTGCTGGGGCGACAGCTGGGGGAGGGACGCCCATCCGCCCGGCGGCCGGTTCACCGCCGTGACTCTCGGCGAGGGCCATTCCTGCGGCCTGCGCACCGACGGCACCGTCCAGTGCTGGGGCCTGAACCTGCAGCGACAGCTGGGTGCCCCAAGCGGGCGGTTCGCCGCGATCGGCGCGGGTGGGCGGCATTCGTGCGGCGTGCGCGTCGACGGCTGGATCGACTGCTGGGGCACCGACTGGCAGGGGCTCGCCACGCCGCCGGACGGCCTGTTCACGTCAGTCTCGGCCGGCGACGAGCACAACTGCGGCGTACACACCGACGGCACCGTCGAGTGCTGGGGTCACGACGAGTGGGGACAGGCTGACCCCCCCGAGGGACGCTTCGAGGTCGTGGACGCCGGCTGGCGGCACTCCTGTGGGGTGCGCGTCGGCGGTGCCGTGGACTGCTGGGGTGACAACGAGTGGGGGCAGGCTGAACCGCCCGAAGGACGGTTCTCGGCCGTGGCGAGCGGCTGGCTCCACTCGTGCGGGCTGCGCGTCGACGGCACGATCGACTGCTGGGGCAGCAACGGGTACGAGGTCCTCGACGCGCCCGAAGGACGCTTCGAGGACGTGACGGTGGGCCAGCGCTACTCCTGCGGCCTGCGCACCGACGGCGCTGCCGTCTGCTGGGGCCTCATGCTGGTGGTCCCGACCCCGGAGGGCGTCCGGTCGACGGGTTTCGGCGAGACTCCGCAGCCCGAACAGGTCGACGATTCCGTCGGCGACATGACTCCCCCTGCCGTTCCCTTCACCGCGGTCGCCGCCGGTCTCGCGCATTCGTGCGGGTTGCGTGACGATGGTGCTGTGGAGTGCTGGGGCGCCAACGCGTACGGGCAGGCCGAACCGCCCGAGGCGAAGTTCATCGCCGTAGCCGCCGGTGATGACTACACATGCGGGTTGCGTGACGATGGTGCTGTGGAGTGCTGGGGCGCCGACGCGTACGGGCAGATCGAACCGCCCGAGGGGCGGTTCACGGCCTTCTCCTCAGGGAGGCGCCATTCGTGCGGGTTGCGTGACGATGGTGCTGTGGAGTGCTGGGGTGCCGACGTGTACGGGCAGGCCGAACCGCCTGAGGGGCGGTTCACGGCGGTTGCGGCCGGCTGGTTCCGGTCTTGTGGGTTGCGTGCCGGCGGCGCTGTGGAGTGCTGGGGCAGCGCCGACATCGCCTGGGCGGACCCTCCAGCCGGCGAGATGCTCGCTGTGACCGCGGGCCTTCATCATTCGTGCGGGTTGCGTGCCGGCGGCGACGTGGAGTGCTGGGGCGCAGACGGCAGCTCGGCCGATCGGCCGCGTGGAACGTTCAGCGCGCTCGCCGCGGGCAACTATCACTTGTGCGGGATACGGACCGACGGCACGGTCGATTGCTGGGTCGGCCCCGGTTTCGCGCCGGTCGCGACACCGCGCGGTCAATTCACAGCCGTTGCCGCCGGTGCTGGGCACTCGTGCGGTCTGCGCGCCGACGGTTGGATCACCTGCCAGAACCTCGCATCGGCCGTGCCTGCGCCGGACGGTGTGTGGTACCCGCCTCCCGATGGCGCCGTTCCGGACGAGACCCGTCCTGCCGTTGCGTTCGCTGCTGTCGCCGCCGGCAGGTCGCATTCGTGCGGGTTGCGCAGCGACGGGACAGTCAGTTGCTGGGGCGGCAATCGTTCAGGCGTGGCTGATGCCCCGGAGGGACGGTTCACCTTCGTGGCGGCGGGAAACGGGCATACGTGCGGGTTGCGAGCCGACGGCACAGTTCTCTGCTGGGGAGCCAACGAGGCTGGGCAAGCCGACGCTCCGGACGGCCGGTTCACCGCTCTGGCAGCCGGTGCCCGACATTCGTGTGGGTTGCGAGTCGACGGCACAGCTGTCTGCTGGGGAGGCGTTCGCTTCGGGGAGGCCGACGCTCCGGACGGCCGGTTCACCGCTCTGGCAGCCGGATTCTGGCATTCGTGCGGGTTGCGTGATGACGGCACGGTCACCTGCTGGGGAAGCAACGAGTACGGGCAGGCCGAGGCGGTTGACGGCCAGTACGTGTCCGTCGTCGCCGGGTACGCGTTCTCGTGCGCCTTGCGGAGTGACGGCACGGTCACCTGCTGGGGAAGCAACGACTCGGGTCAGGCCAGCCCACCCTCCGGCCCGTTCAACGCGATAGCCGCCGGCGATGCGCACGCGTGCGGCCTGCGTGCAGACGGCCGGGTGGCCTGCTGGGGCAACAACTCGAGTGGGCAACTGGACGCTCCGTCAGCCCGGTTCACTGCGGTGGCTGCCGGCGGCGCGCACTCGTGCGGCGTGCGGACGACCGGCGACGTGCTGTGCTGGAGCCGTCCGACGTTCCTCCCGGCACCCGAGGGTGTTATCAACGTGGACGCGGCGGATTAGCGAGCGACCCGCCGGCCGGTGCGGCCCTTGGCGTTCGGAATCCGGCCGGCAGGACCGCGAACGCCGTCGGTGGCTGTGGGCCTGGAGTCAGCGCTCCACGTGCAGGGAGGATCCCAGGTCGCCGAGGACCAGGTCGCGGTCGAAGTCGGGCACGTGGTCGCGGGGGACCGGCGCCAGGGCCTCGATGAACGTGCAGCCCGTCTCGGAGTACAGCTCGTGGGGTACGCGGCGGTTCATGACGGCCACGTCGCCGGCGACGAGGTGGCGCTGCTCGTTGCCGATGGTGAGGGTCATCTCACCCTCGGTCAGCACCACGATCTGCTCGGTGGCCTCGTGGTGGTGGCGGGCCACCGTCGTGCCGGGCTCGTAGGTCACCCGGCAGAGCAGCACCTGCTCGCCACCGATTGCGTGCAGGTGCACGCCGGGAAAGAACTCGAGCGGCTCCACCCCGTTCCAGGTGCGGAACGGCGAGGTGTCTTCGGTGCTCATCGCTTCTCGAGATCCCCCGGCGTCGCCGCGTGGCCGCTCAGACCTCGGAGGTCCAACTGAGGCCGGTGCCGACGGTGTTGATCGAGATCTCCTCGTCGAAGATCACCTGCTTGCCCTCGCGGCGGGGGCCGGCGCCGGCGTCGCGGGCGTCGAGGGCCTTCAGCACCCGCTCGGGGGTGATGGGCAACTCGGTCACCCACACGCCCACGGCGTCGTAGACGGCGGTGGCGATGGCAGCCGGCTGGGCGTTGTTGGACATCTCGCCGATGCCCTTGGCGCCGTAGGGTCCGTCGGCGGACGGGTTCTCGATGATGATGTTGTGCAACTCCGGCAGATCGGCCGAGGACGGGTTGTAGTAGCTGCCGAAGTCGCCGCCGCGGTGCTCCGCGGAGGGGTAGTACGGATAGCTGTCCTCCAGCACGCCGAGGCCGAGGCCCATGATGGCCCCGCCCTCGATCTGGCCCTCCACCAGCGCCGGGTTGATGGCCTTGCCCACGTCGTAGGCCTGCGTGAGCTTCAGCACCCGCACCTCGCCGGTCTCGTCGTTCACCGCAACCTCGGCCGCGCAGGCGGCGTAGGAGATGGCGGCGTGCGGTACGCCGTCCACCTCGCCGGTGGTCGGATCCGAGATGGCGGCGTAGGGGTTCAGCTGGGCGCCGGTGCCGGTGATCAGTTCGCCGTGGCCCCACGTGGCGGCTGCGGCCACGTCGCCCACGCTCAACTTCTTCGTGGGAGCGCCCTTGGCCAGCACGTCGCCGTCGTCGATCTCCAGGTCCTCGGGACTGATCTCCATCTCCTGCCCGGCGACCTCCAGGATCCGCTCCCGGACGCGCTGGGCGGCCTTCAGCACCGCCTTGCCGGCCACGAATGTGGCGCGCGAGGCGAACGTGCCGGTGCACACCGGCGAGGAGTCCGTGTTGGAGTTGTCGTAGGTGACCCAGTCGTAGGGCACGCCGATGGTGTCGGCCACGATCTGTGTCTGGATGGTCTTCGAGCCGTTGCCGATGTCCGACGTGCCGCTGAACACGTCGATGCGGCCGTCGGGCTTGACCTTGATCCAGGCCTGCGACGGGTCGCCGTTCTGGTTCATGCCGGTGGGGTATTCGATGGACGCGATGCCGCGTCCCCTGTGGATGGCCATCAGTGGTCCTCCGGGTCTCCGAGTTGGCCGACGAGGTGCTCCGGCAACCACTCGCCGTGGCGCATCTCGCGGGTGGTGTTGCTGTAGAGCGCCGCCAGTTCGGTGTCGGTGGCGCCGGCGAGGGCGTGCAGCACATCCACCGTCGACGGGTCGGTGTAGGTGATGCCGTTCGGCGAGGTGTCGCCGATGCGGTTTGCGTTCTTGAGGCGCAACTCGAACGGGTCGGCGCCCAACTCTTCGGCGATGCGGCTCATGTGGGTCTCCACGGCGAAGGACACCGACGTCACCCCGTAGCCCCGCATGGCCGAGGTGGGCACCCGGTTGGTGAAGCACACGTAGCCGTCGAAGTGCAGGTTGGGGATGGTGTAGGCGCCGGTGTGGTGGAAGCTGTGCTTGGTGACGCCGTAGGGCGAGAAGCGGGCATACCCACCGGCGTCGTGCAGCGTGAGCATCTTGCGGCCCAGGATCCAGCCGTCGGAGGTCACTGCGTCGATGATCTCCATGTGCCACGGCGCCCGCGTGCTGGAGCAGAGGAACTCCTCCTCGCGGGTCCAGCGCCACTTCACGGGCCGGCCGGACTTCTGGGCCAGCAGCGTGCAGAGCGTCTCGGTGGCGGTGTCCACCTTGCCGCCGAAGCCGCCCCCCACGGTGCCGCCCACGAACTTGAACTTGTTCAGCGGCATCTGCAGGTGCGCCGCCACGACCCCCATGGAGAAGTACAGCGCCTGCGTGCAGGAGTAGATCGTGAAGCGCCCGTCGGGCTCTGGCACCGCCAGGCCGACCTGGGTCTCGAGTGGCATCTGCTCGATGGCGGCGGGGCGGTAGACGCCCTGGATGATCTTGTCCGCCTGCTCGAAAGCCTCGTGGATGTTGCCCTTGCGGATCTGCCGGACGTTCATCCCGCCCTCGAAGTGGGGATAGATGGTGCCCCAGTGGTGGATCTGCGGGGCGTCGTCGTCGAACGCCTTGCGCATGTCGAACAGTGCCGGCAACTCCTCGAACTCGATGTCGATGGCGTCGACGGCGGCTTGGGCGGCGTCGGTGTCCTCGGCCGCCACCACGGCGATGGGCTGGCCCTTGTAGCGCACGTCCTCGGCGCCCAGCAGTGGCTCGTCGGCAGGGATCCCCAGCGCCGAGAGGTGCCCGTACACCAGCAGTGGCACGTCGGCGTGCGTGACGATGGCCGCCACGCCGGGCATCTGTTCGGCCCGGGACGTGTCGAGGTGTTTGATTGCGGCATGGTGGTACGGCGAGCGCAGGGCCTTCACGTGAAGCGTCCCGTTCACTCGCACGTCGTCCACGTAGACGGTGCGCCCCGTCGCGTGACCGACCCCGTCGTAGCGGGGTAGACGTGCTCCTACTGCCTTCATGCTCCTACTTCCTTCATGTCGTCTCCCTCGCCTGGACTCCCGGGACGTGGTGCCGGTTATGTGACAACGGTGGTGTGCGGGCTCTCTGCTGTGGTGGACATGTCGAAGCCGCCGTCGCGGGCCGCGGCCACGGCGTCGACGATCTTCAGGTAGCCGGTGCAGCGGCACACGTGGCCGGCGAGCGCCTCGGTGATCTCGGTCCGGTCGGCGCTGCCGCCGCCCTCGAGGTAGGCGGTCGCCGCCAGGATCATGCCGGGAGTGCAGAAGCCGCATTGCGCGGCGCAGTAGTGGACGAACGCCTGCTGCACCGCCGACATGTCCCCGGGTGTCCCGAGACCTTCCACGGTGGTGACCTCGGCGCCGTCGATCGAACCCACCGCCGTCAGGCAGGAGCGCCGCGGCTCCCCGTCGATGAGCACCGTGCAGGCGCCGCAGCCGCCGTTCTCGCAACCGGCCTTGGGGCTGAGGACGTCCAGTTCCTCCCGCAGCACGTGCAGCAGGGGAGTGAGCGGTGAACTCTCCACCGCCCGGTTCGTGCTGTTGACGACGATGTTCACGCGCTCTCCTCCAAGTCGTTGAGTACCTGCGTGACCAGAGCGGGCAGTGTGCGCGCCCGGTACCAACCCGATGCCAGTGGATCGTCGGACGGCGCCACCTCGCCGGCAGCGGCTCGTCCCGCCGCCTCGGGGTCGGTGGCCAGCGCCTCGGCGCCGCGCAGCCGCGCACCGACACCGCCGGCGCCCACGACCGCCAGTTGCACCGCGCCGCCGGAGGTCCGGACCCCGGACACCGCCATCACCGTGTAGTGATGGGCGTGCGGGCGTCCCAGGCCGGCGAAGGAACCGGCGGCAGGCTCGCTGTAGGTGACGTCGAGCAGCAACCGTCCCTCGCGGTCCGCCAGGAAGTCCTCCAGTGACTCGCTGCGCTCCCCGCCGGCGCCGGCGCTGCGGGCGGTTGCCCCGAGTGCCAGCAGCGGGCCCTGCAGATCACCGAATCCAGCCGGGGCGCAGAGGTTCCCGCCGACGGTGGCCTGGGCCCGGATCTCGTTGTCGCCGATCGAGGCGGCGCACGGCCCGAGCGGCGCGGCTTCGCCGACGAGGGCGACGACCGGCGTCGTGGCGCCGATGGTCACCGTGCCGTTCGAGTTCGAGACGTAGTCCAGCCCGGCTTCACCCAGCATGATTACCCGCTCGGGCCGCGACCGGCCGAAGTGCAGGTCGGGCACCAAGAGCGTGCCGCCCGCCAGGACGGCGACCCCGGCCCCGTCTCCGAAGGCCGAAGCAGCGTCGGACGGCGAACCGGGCTGGACCACCTCCGCGGTTGATCCCATCGACGCACTCCCTTCCTGTTCTCGGAGTTTGCCGGACTATAGCAAGGGAGGGTCGCGGGCATCGAAGCCGCGGTGCGCCCGAGCGCACGGACTCACGCGCGGGCGCATTGGCCGCAGGTGCGAGATTCCGCTACTTTGTCGATCACTTCGCCGCGGGCGGCCGTGCTGTCGGCGCGCCCTGACACCGACCGAGGAGACAAGGGGGACGAGGTGGCAAACGTTCAAGCCCACGCCGAGGCAGTGTGGGAGCTGGTCGAGAGGGACGCCGAGGTGGAACAGGTCGCCACGGGTTTCACTTTCACCGAAGGTCCCATCTGGCACCCCACCGAGAATCATCTCCTCTTCAGTGACATGCCCGGCGATGTGCGCCGCAAGTACACCCCCGACGGCACGGTCACCGAGGTCATGCGGCCGTCGAACAAGTGCAACGGCATGACCTACGACGCCGACCTGAACCTGATCGTGTGCGAGCACGTGACCTCGACGCTCGTGCGGGAGAACACCGACGGGACCCGGGAGGTGGTGGCCTCACACTTCGAGGGCAAGGAGTTGAACAGCCCCAACGACGTCGTGGTCGGCTCCGACGGCTCCATCTACTTCTCCGACCCCTGGTTCGGGCGCATGCCCGTCTTCGGCCTCGAGCGGGAGCGGGACCTGGGCTGGCAGGGCGTGTTCAGGGTCCCGCCCGGCGGCGGGATCGAACTCGTGACCGAGCGCGACGCCTACGACCAGCCCAACGGTCTGTGCTTCTCGCCCGACGAGTCGCTCATGTACATCAACGACACCATGCGGGGGCTCATCAACGTCTATGACGTGAACCCCGACGGGAGCCTCAGCAACGAGCGCCTGTTCTTCGACGGCATCGGCACCGGTGTCATCGAGGACGGCATCCCCGACGGCATGAAGTGCGACGAGCGGGGCAACATCTGGGTGACGGGTCCGGGCGGGGTGTGGATCATCAGTGCGGCCGGCGAGCGGCTCGGCACCGTGGCCGTGCCCGAGAACGTCGGCAACCTCACCTGGGGCGGCGCCGACTGGCACACCCTGTTCATGCCGTCGTGCACCTCGCTGTACACGCTGCGCACGCGGGTGGGCCCGCACCGCGAGCCGTACATGGGCTGAGCGGGGCCCGGCGGCGCCGACAACCGAACAAGACACCGACCGAGAGGGGAAGCCGATGAGCGACCTGTCACTGGATGCGAGCCGCTGCGCACTCATCATCCAGGATCTCCAGAACGATGTGATCACCGAGGGCGGGGCGTTCGGCGAGTCCGGTTCGCCGCAGCACGCCATCGAGCAGGACGTGGTCGCCAACGTGGCCCGCCTGGCCGATGTCTGCCGCGGCCTCGAGGTACCCGTCATCCACGTCTGGTACATCGTCGAGGCGGGCGCTCCGGGCCTGAAGCTCAACGCCCCGCTGTTCCAGGGGGTGAAGGACACCGACGGCCTGGTGCGCGGCTCCTGGGGGGCGGCCCCCGTCGACGGGCTCGAGGCCCAGGAGGGTGACTTCATCGTCGAGAAGATGCGGATGAGCGCCTGGCAGGGAACCAAGCTCGAGAACCTCCTCGCCGGCACCGGCCGCGACACCGTCATCGTCACCGGGGCCTGGACGAACATGTCCGTCGAGCACACGGCCCGCACCGGCGCCGACAAGGGCTACTACATGGTCGTTCCCGAGAACGGCTGCTCCACCATGAGCGCCGACTGGCACAACGCCTCCATCAACTACGCTCTCCAGAACGTCTCGACGGTGACCGACGTCGACTCAGTGATTTCCGCCCTGGAGGCATGAGCCGGCCGTCACGCCGAGCGGGGAGGGACCAGCAGATGGGAGTGCACAGGCTGTGACCACTGTTGTGGCCGGCGCCGTTGACGCCCTGCTGGGGCGCCGCGGGCGGCAGGTGCGGTGGCAGCGCGCCGTCACGCGCCTGCTGATCACGGCGGCCATCACCTTCGTCATCGTCTGGATCGTGTTCCTGGCAGGCAACACCTCCAATGGTCCCGCCGTCAGCGAGCCGACCGATTTCCTGAAGAGCGTCCTCAACGCGCTGACGATCAGTGGCCTCTACTTCATCGTCGCCTCGGGCTTCACGCTCGTCTTCGGGCTCATGCGCACGGTGCAGATGGCCCACGGTTCGCTGTTCCTGCTGGCCGGCTACTTCGCACTGGAGTACCAACTCGACTTCGTCGGCGTGACCGCGACGCCCGACCGCAACATGGTGGGTTGGGCCGATTGGTGGTTGCCCCTGGTGATCGGCGTGGTGATCGTCAGCGGCCTGGGACTGTTCATTCAGCAGGTCTTCCTGCGCTGGAACCAGGGGCAGGATCTGCGCCAGGCGCTTATCACAATCGCCATCTCCATCGTGCTCGGCGACCAGATGATCCAGCACTTCGGCGGCGTCGCCGAGCCCATCACCTTCACGCACGAGATCCATGGCTATGTGGAGTTCATCGGAATCCGCTACGGCATCCACCAGTTCTTCGTCATCGGCATGGCGCTCGGTGTCGGCGCCGGTCTCTGGCTGCTGCTCAAGAAGACCCGCACCGGCATGGTCATCCGCGCCGGGGTGGACGACACGCCGATGGTGCAGGCCTTGGGCATCAACGTGCAGAAGGTGTTCGCCGTGGCGTTCGTGCTCGGCTCGGCGCTGGCCGGCCTGGGCGGCGTGATCGCCGGCTCGTCGGTCACGAGCCTCTCCCCCGGCGTGGACGGCCAGTGGCTGCTGCACTCCCTCGTGGTCGTGATCATCGGCGGCATGGGATCGCTGGGAGGTGCCGCGGCCGGCTCGCTGCTGTACGGCGTCGTCACCGCGTTCGCGCCGGCCTACCTACCCACCGACTACGCCTACTACTCGATCATCGCCACGTTCGTCATCCTGGCGCTCGTGTTGGCGCTCCGTCCCTACGGACTGTTCGGGAGGCCGGCGTGATCCTGTCCCGCCTGCGTGGCGATCCCGGCGGCACAGCTCGCAGCGTCGGCACCGGCGACTACGCCCGCAACACCCGCCGGATCGCCGCAGCTCTCTTCGTGGCCCTCGTTCTGGTTGGCGTGTTCCAGGCCACCACACCGGGCGTCTTCCGCCACTACTTCGTGGACGTGGTGATGACTCGGTCGCTGCTGTTCGGCGTCGCCGCGGCCAGCATCGTCTTCCTCTCGGCCTTCGGGGGGATGATTTCCCTGGCGCAGACGCTCATGTACGGCGTGTGTGCGTTCACCATCGGCAACGCCGTCACCACCGGGGGCAGCAAGGGGCTGAACCTGGGTTGGAACCCCTGGGTCGGGGTCGCGTTGGGCATCGGTGTCACGACGGCGCTGGGATTCGTGATGGGACTCATCGCCAGCCGCTCCAGCGGGCTCTACTACCTCATGATCACGCTCGCCTACGGCGTCATCGGGTTCTACTTCTTCGGCCAGGTGACGGTGCTGTCGGGCTTCGGTGGCGTCAATCAGGTGCGCGCGCCCGACTTCATCGGAGAACCGACGGACCCCACCAACCCCGAGCGTCTGTTCTTCACCTGCTTGGTGGTCGCGGCGGTGGTCTACCTGCTGCTGCGATACGTGTCGCGCACGCCGTTCGGGCTGGCTCTGCAAGGGGTGCGCGACGACCCCGTGCGCATGAACTCCCTGGGCTTCAACGTGGCCATGCACCGCACCTGGGCCTTCACGCTTGCGGCCTTCGTTGCGTCTCTGGGCGGTGTTCTCTACGTCTGGGAGCAGCGAGCGATCTCACCCACCACGATCAGCCTCGTGGGCATCCTGAACCTGCTCATCATGGCGATCATCGGCGGGGTGCTCGTCCTGGAGGGGGCATGGCTGGGGGCGTTCATCTACGTGGCGTTGGAGAACTATGTCCGCAACGTGGTGTTCCTGAACAACTGGATCGAGGAGGCGCGCTTCCGCACACTGGCGGGGGCGATCGTGCTGATCCTGGTGCTTGCGTGTCCCGACGGGGTGGTGGGGCTGCGCAAGGTGCGCGGTGCAACGACGTTCGCGTTGATCGGCGCCGCGGTCTGGGGCACCGTCGGGGGTCTGCAAGAAGGTGACCGCGGTGCCATCGCGGGCGTCATCGTCGGCGCGGTGGCGGGAATCGGCGCGGCAGGTCTCGTGGGTTGGCTGTCGGGTCATCGCGACACCGCCCGTGGCGCCTGGTCGAGGCTGCTGGCCACCGGGCGGCCCGGCCGGGTCCACGCGGGGAACTAGACGGCGGCGGTCTCCGCAGCGACGCCGGCACACACGGGAGAGACTCAGACAGGACCGAAGCGGGAGGGGAGACAGACGAAGGCACCAAACAGAGAACAAGCACCAAGACCGCCGCAACACGGCGCGAGACGCAGGGCGGGTCCACCGACCTGTTAGAGAGATCGAGTGCGATCGGACGAGTGCACTCGAGGAACCACCCAAGACAGCACTGGAAACCACAAGGAGGAGATAGTGCGAACCGTACGGAAGAATTCAACCTGGCTCAGGTTGTCGGTTGCGGCCATGGCATTGGCCCTGCTGGCGGCAGCCTGCGCCAGCGACAGCGGCGCCGAGGACGCGGATGCAGCTCTCACGGCAGCTCAGAGCGCGCGGGGTGAGGCATCGACGGCCCTTGCCGACGCGGCCGCGGCATCTGCTGCTGCGGACGCGGCGCTTGCGGCCGCCGAGGCTGCACAGGCCGCCGCCGATCTGGCACAGGCCACTGCCACGGGCAACGCGGCCGACGTGGCCGCCGCCGAAGCGGCTCTGGCCGACGCGCAAGCGGCTGCCGACAGCGCGCGGGAGCAGGCCGCCCAAGCCGAGCAGGAGGCAGCGGACGCTCGCGCGGCGGCTGCCGCCGCTGAGGAGCAGGCCGCCGCGGCTGCTGCCGCCGAGGCAGCGCCGCCGCCACCCGAGCCGCCACCGCCGCCGCCTGAGGACGACATGGACGATGCGACGACGGTCATCAACGTCGCCATCCTCTCGGACTGCGAGGGCGCCTTCGGGGCCTTCCACGACAGGGACATCGCGGGCGTCGTCACCGCTTTCGCCGAGCACGCAGGCGCCACGGTCAACGACCGCACCGCTCCGCAGGCCGGTTGGAGCAACGCCTCCATCAACGGCATTCCCGTCGAGTTGGTGGGCATCGGCTGTGCCGACGACACCGCTGAGGCCGCACTGCGCGAGACGCGCCGTCTCATGGAGGACATCGGCGCCGACATCATGATCGGCCCGCTGTCCGGTGACGAGAGCATCGCCGTGGCCAACTACGCCAAGGACCACCCGGACCAGACGTTCGTGAACGGCACGTCGGGTGCGCAGGACTCCACCATGGCTGTCCGCGCGCCCAACTTCTTCCGCTTCAACGGTGACGGGGCGCAGTGGAACGCCGGTCTCGGCGACATCGCCCACAACGTCCTGGGGTGGGAGACCGCAGCGGTCATCGGTGACGACTACAGCTTCGCCTGGACCTCCACGGCGGGCTTCATCGCCGAGTTCTGCGCCGCCGGCGGCGACGTGATCAGCCGGGTGTACCCGCCGCTGAACACCACCGACTACTCCGGTTTCGTGGAGCAGCTGCCCGGCCCGGACGAGGTCGACGGCTACTTCTGGGCCGTGGGTGGCGCCGGTCTGGTGCCGGCCCTGAACGCCTTCGAGGACGCCAAGGGTGAGATCGTGGGTGACCAGCACATGGGCAACCTGTTCTGGGGTATCCCCGACGTGTTCCGGGCGATCGGCCCGCGCGTCGTGGGTTCCTACTCCGGCGGCTTCGGCAACGCCCCTGATCTGCAGACCGAGAAGGCAGCGGCGTTCCGCGCGATCATCAACAGTCACTTCGACGAGATCCCGTTCGGTGGCGCACCGGCACCGGCGGATGCCGCGTACTTCGACGCCTTCTTCATGAACTACTACAACAACGCCTGGGGCCTGATCGAGGGTCTCAAGGCGGTCGGCGGCGACATCTCCGGCGGCCAGCGGGCGTTGCAGGCAGCCATCGGCGAGGTGGTGCTCGACGCCGCGTTCGGCGAGATCAGCCTTGACTCCAACCGGACGGCCATCCAGGACCAGTACGTCGGACGCATCTACATGGATGACAACGGCGAGATGCAGTCCAGCACGGTGGCGTTCGTCCCGCAGGTCGACCAGACCTTCGGCGGCACGTTCACGGGTGATCCGCCGCCGAGCAGGGACTTCCCGCCCTGTGAGGTGCGCGATCTGCCTTGGATCGGCAACGCCACCCCGGTCGTCGACGGCGTCCTGCAGAACTAGCGGACGCACACTGACCACGAGGTAGAGGGACGCCACCGATCATGACGACGACGGCAGCGAACGGAGCACCTGTGCTGCGGCTGCGGGACCTCAGCATGTCCTTCGGTGGCGTCCACGCCCTGAGCGGCATCGACATCGATGTCGCTCAGGGCGAACGCCTCGTCATCCTCGGGCCCAACGGGGCCGGCAAGACGACGCTGTTCAACGTCGTGGCCGGAGACCTGCGGCCCACCGCCGGTACCGTCGAGATCGACGGTCTGAATGTGGAGGAGTTGCCGGCCCGGCGGCGCCCGCAACTCGGTATGTCCCGCACCTACCAGCGCTCCCGCCTCTTCGCCGGCCTCACGGTGGAGGAGAACCTCTATCTCGCCGTCCTCGGCAAGGAGGGCCGGCGCTTCCGTCTCCGGATGGGGCGCCGGGACGCCGCCTACCGCGACCGCGCCCGGCGCGCTGCGGCCAACGTCTGGCTTGAGGGGCGCCTCGACACGCTGACCTCCGACCTGTCCCACGGTGAGCAGCGCCAGTTGGAACTGGGCCTCGCCACGGTCACCGAGCCCCGCGTGCTGATGCTCGACGAGCCGGCGTCGGGGCTGTCACGCGGTGAGCGTGAGCGGCTCACCGAATTGCTGATCTCGCTGGAACGAGCGGTGACGCTGCTGCTCATCGACCATGACATGGACGTGGCGCTGAGGGTTGCCGAGCGCGTGGTCGTGATGCACGACGGCATCAAGATCACCGAGGGAACGCCCGACGAGATCCGCGCCAACCCGCAGGTGCACGACATCTACCTCGGGCGGGGGATCGAACATGGCTGAGCCGCTGCTGGAGATCGCGAGCCTCGACGTGGGCTACGGGCAGGCCCAGGTTCTCCACGGGGTGGACCTGCAGGTGGGTCAGGAGGCCGTGTCGGTCATCGGTCGCAACGGGATGGGCAAGACGACGCTCTGCAACGCCATCATGGGTCTGCTGCCCGTCATGGGTGGCTCCATCCGCTTCCGCGGCGCCGATTTGGTCGGTTTGCCGCCGTACAAGATCGCTGCCTCCGGTATCGGCTACGTGCCGCAGGGCCGCCGGCTGTTCACGTCACTCACCGTGGACGAGCACTTGGCGATGCTTGCCCGCGACGCGCGCGGCAAGCGCTGGACGCCCACGGAGGTCTACGAGCTCTTCCCCCGGCTGGCGGAGCGCAAGAAGCTCAGCGCCACGAGCCTCTCCGGCGGTGAGCAGCAGATGCTGGCCATCGGCCGGGCGCTGCTGCTGAACGCCGATCTGATGCTCATGGACGAACCGTCCGAGGGTCTGGCGCCCACGATTGTGGAGCAGTTGGTGGCCACCTCCCGCCGCCTTGTGAGCGAGGGGATCGCGATCCTGCTTGTGGAGCAGAACCTGAGCGTGGCGACGGCCGTCTCGGATCGTCAGGTGGTGATGGTCTCGGGGCACATCGAGACGGAGATCAGTTCGCAGGAACTGCTGGACGATCCCGACGCCCAGCGCCGCTATCTCGGTGTGGAATCGCTGGAGGACACCGAGGCCTGACCGACACCGGAGCCTGACTCCGCTGTCATCCCGGCGCCGCCCCCTCTTTTCGTCATTCCGGCGAAGGCCGGAATCCAGCACCCCCGGCGGGCTAGGCGCTGGTCCCTGCCGGAACCGCTTCGCAGAAGCTCTTCACCCGCCCGCTCAACTCCTCCCGGTAGGTCGCCACGCGGCTCATCTTGAGGTCCTCGTAGCCGCGGATCTGATCGACCAGATCGGCGATCTCGACCGCTTCGTCCCGGTTGATGGCGTCAAGCGTGCCCAGCAGCCCCCGGATCGCCGCGCGGTACTCGTCGGGCAGCCGGCGCTCGCAGCGACGCACCCGGGCGTAGCCGAAGAGGTCCAAAGGTGTGCCGCGCAACCGCTTGGCAGCCCGGAGCCCGACCAGCAAGGGGCGGGCCCAGCGTCCCAGTCTCAGTTTGCGGGACACGCCGAGTGCACGGAGGAACGGGGGGTGCAGGTGCCAGACGAGTCGGGCGCCGGGGCCCGCGATCGACTCGGCCTGTGTCGCCGCGGCCGGCTCGAGCAACAGCCGGGCCACCTCGTACTCGTCCTTGTAGGCCATCAGCTTGTGCAGGCTGCGCGCCACCGTCTCTGTGAGGTCCCAGCCGACGAGGTCCTCCTCGGCGTCGGCCACCTCGGCCACGAAGCGCAGGAATTCCTCGGCATAGCCCGGCGACTGGTAGGTAGTCAGGTCGGCGGAAAGCATCTCCAGCAGATCGCCGAGGCCGGTGCGTGCGGCAAGTGGATCCAGGAGCCGGCGGACCGGCGGTGCGAGGGCGTCCCCGCTGTCGATCTGGGATCCCTCGGCGTCGTCGTCGGGGGGCGGGCTGACCCCGATCAAGGCGGCGTTCGCGGCGGCCAACTCCACGCCGGCGGGATCGATCACCCATTGCCGGCCCCAGCGGAAGGCCTCACGGTTGCGCTCGGCGGCCACGCCGTTCAGGTCGACGGCGGACTCGAACGAAGCGGCGGTTATCGGCAGCGCCCCGCACTGGTAGGCCACGCCGATCAGGAACACGTTGGCCGACGTGGTGTTGCCGAAGAGGCGCCGCGTGATGGCGCCCGCGTCCACCCAGCGGTTCTCACCTGCCCGCGAGGTGGCGTCGACGACCGACCGCAACTCTTCGGTTCTGGGATAGCCCTGCTCGGGGTGCACAACCATCTGGCCCGTGCTGGTGGGTGTGACCGAGGCCACCACCAGGGTGCGCTCGGCAGAGGCGCCCGACAGTCCCCCCGGGGCGGCGGCGGTGAGCAGGTCGAAGGCCAGGTAGAGGTCCACCATCCCCTCCGTGGCCTTGTTGGAGGCGATCGGCTCCTCCGCGCTGATGCGCACGTCGCTCAGTACGGGGCCCGCTTTCTGCGACAGCCCGGTCTGGTCGAGTCCCTGCACGTGCCGCCCGCTCAGCAGGGCAGCGGTTCCCAGCAGGTGCGAGGCGGTCACGACGCCGGTGCCGCCGATTCCTGCCATCCGCACGGTCATGTTCCCGGGTCCCGCGGCTGCCGGCTCGGCGATCTCGTCCGGTGGCTGGGGCCGGACTCGCTCAGCCAGCGCCGGCGTGGCCGCGGCCCTCTTGCGTGCGATGCGGCGTTGGCGGCCGGCGCGAGCGGAGCGCACCGTGGCGAAGGAGGGGCAGTCACCGTCGATGCAGGAGTAGTCGAAGTTGCACGTCGTCTGGTCGATCTTGGTCTTCCGGCCGTAAGGCGTGTCGACCGGCTGCACCGACAGGCAGTTGCTCACGTCGCCGCAGTCGCCGCAGCCCTCGCAGACCCGCTCGTTGATGAGCACCCGGGTCTTGGGCGTGGGTCGCTGGCCGCGGCGGCGGGCCCGGCGCAGCTCGGCGGCACAGAACTGGTCGTGGATCAGGACGGTCACGCCTTCGACGTCGCGCAGCTTCTCCTGCGCTTCGATCAGGCGCTTGCGGTCCCAGACCTCGACGCCGGTCGGCAACGTGACGCGCTTGTAGCGGCCGAGATCCTCGGTGGTGATCAGGACCTGACGCACACCCTGGGCAAGCAGGATCCTGGCCATCTCCGGGACGCCCACGATGCCGGTTGGATCCTGCCCGCCGGTCATGGCCACGGCGCCGTTGTACAGCAGCTTGAACGTGATGTTCACCCCGGCCGCCACGGCGAATTGGATGCCCAACTGGCCGGAGTGGGCGTAGGTGCCGTCGCCGAGGTTCTGGATGGAATGGGCCCGCTCGGTGAACGGCGACATGCCCACCCAGGTGGCGCCCTCGGCGCCCATCGAGCACACCGAACTCCACTGGCCCACCCGCTCGGGTTCCATGAGCGAGACCATGCCGTGGCAGCCGATTCCGACGCCCACCAGCGAGCCGTCGGGGACCCGGGTGCTGGAGTTGTGCGGGCAGCCCGAGCAGAAGTAGGGAGTGCGGCGGGCACCGACGGGCAGCGACTGTCCGCGGCGCGGCGCCGCCGGCGGCGGGCCGAGGCGGTCATCGCTGAGGTGCGCGGAGAGCCGTGCATGCAGCGGGCCGGTGAGCGCGTCGGCGTCGAGGCCGGCGTGGCGGGCCAGCAGCGGCTCGCCCCGGTCGTCCCGCTTGCCCACCACGGCGGGCCGGTCGGCCAGCGGGTACAGGGCGTCCTTCACGAACAGCTCCAGGTGCGGGTCCTTCTCCTCCAGCACGATCACCTCGGAGAGCCCGGCGGCGAAGCTCCGCACGAAGGCGCCCTCCAGCGGGTAGGGGAGCGAGAACTTCGCCAGGCGGATGCCGGCGCCGGCGATGTCACCGATGCTGGGAAGGCCCAGCAGGCGCAGCGCCTCCAGCATCTCGTGGTAGCAGTTCCCGGAGGCGACGATCCCCACCCGCGCGGGGCCATCGGGGGTGGTGAGGCGGTTCAGCCCGTTGCGGGACCCGTAGCTGCGGGCCAGCTCCAGACGAACCTCGACGAGGTCCCGCTCGATGTCGTTGGTGTACGGGGGCATGAGGTTGCCGTCGGGCCGGTGGCGGTACGGCTCGGGTGGGCCGTCGTGACCGGGCAGCACGGGCAGGCGGTAGGGCGCGGCGGTGCCGCCGCCGCGGCCGTTGGCTGCTCCCCAGCCGTCGCCCCCCAGATCCACCGAGCCGGTGCCGTCGGCGACGCCGGCCACGATCCGCAACGCCGTCACCACCCCGCACGACCGGGACAGGGCGATGGCGTGGCGCCCCAAGTCGAGCGCCTCCTGCGGGTCGCCGGGCACCAGGAAGGGCATGCGCAGCGCCGCCAGGGTGCCCTCGGAGGAACTGCCGACGGTGGAGGACTTGGCGTAGGGGTCGTCGCCGACCAGCATCACCGCCCCGCCGAGCGGCGACGTCCCGGTCAGCACGGCGTGGCGCATGGCGTCACAGGCCCGGTCCAACCCCGGGGCCTTGCCGTACCACACGCCCAGGACCCCGTCCTTGGTGGCATCGCTGAACCCTGCCACGAGTTGGCTGCCCATGACCGCGGCCGCGGCCAGTTCCTCGTTGAGACCGGGCTGGTGGACGAGCTGCAGCCCGGCGGCCTCGGCCAGCCCGGCCACCCGGGTGGCCTCCATGTCGAGGGTGGCCAGGGGCGACCCCGGGTAGCCGCAGACGAAGGCGGCGGTGTCGTGGCCGGCTGCGCGGTCGCGGCGCAACTGCTCGAACGGCAGCCTGGCCAGGATCTGCACGCCCGAGGCGAAGACCCTGCCCTCGTCGCGCAGGTACCGGTCGTCGAGGCGGTACGCCGGGGTCCCTACGCTCGGGTCACCAGATGTCGCCGGGTTCGTCGTGGGGTCTATACGTGCAGGCTACCGCGGGGGTCCCCGACTGTCCCGCGCGGAGTGCTGCGGGGCGCCACGAGCCGCTGCGCAGGCAGATGCAGGTACGCGTCGGCTGCTCGCGGCCTCGCCCGCTCCGCCTAACATCCGCAGCGTGAACGTGGATCCCGAGGTGGCCGACGAACTCGTCGCCACCATTGCAGCCTGGGTGGACCGGGAAGTGGTCCCGACGGCGAGCCGATTCGAGCACGCCGACGAGTTCCCCGAGGCCATGTTCACCCGGATGTGCGACTTCGGCCTCTTCGGCGCCACGATCGCCCCGAACTACGGCGGCCTCGGACTCGACGCCCTGACCTACGCCCGCATCGTTGAGGAGTTGTCCCGGGGTTGGATGTCCCTCGCGGGAATCCTCAACACCCACATGCTGTCCGTGGCCATGATCAGCCGCTTCGGAACTCCCGAGCAGCAGGCACGGTTCCTGCCCCGCATGGTGGACGGCTCGCTGCGGGCCGCCTTCTCGCTGTCGGAGCCCGACGCCGGCAGCGACACCCGGAACATCCGCTGCCGGGCCGTCCCCGACGGCGACGAGTGGCTCGTGAACGGCACCAAGATGTGGGTCACCAACGGCATGCGCGCCGGGCTCGTGATGCTGCTGGCGCGGACCCCCGACGACCGGATCACCTGCTTCATCGTGGAGAAGGCCCCGGGCCCGGCTGACGGGGGGCTGACAATCAGCCGCAAGATCGACAAGCTGGGCTACAAGGGCGTCGAGACGGTGGAGATGTCCTACGTCGACCACCGTGTGCCCGACGCCAACATGCTCGGCGGCCCCGAGGGTCTGGGCAAGGGTCTGCGCTACGCGCTCGCCGCCCTCGAGCTGGGAAGGGTGAACATCGCCGCCCGCGCCGTGGGCGTGGCACAGGCGGCATACGACGCCGCCATGGCCTACGCCCAGGAGCGTCATACGTTCGGCAAGCCCATCTTCGAGCACCAGGCCGTGCGGTTCATGCTGGCGGAGATGGCGACCAAGCTGCATGCCGCCCGACTACTTACCTACGACGCCGCCCGGCGTTACGACGAGGGGCAGCGCATCGACCTCGAGGCGGGCATGGCCAAGCTCTTCGCCTCCGAGGCCGCCTACGAGATCGCCACCGACGCCATGCGCATCCACGGTGGTTACGGTTACACCACCGAGTACCCCGTGGAGCGCTACTACCGGGACGTCCCGCTGATGATCATCGGCGAGGGCACCAACGAGATCCAGAAACTCGTCATCGCCCGCCAGCTCCTAGCCCGCTGGCTGGAGAAGAACTAGCTCCTGCAGGGCCAGGCCGGGCCGTCGGTGGCGCTCCGGCGGCCTCTGAGAATGGCCGCTGCGGCGTCCAGCGGCACCCCCGCCCTTCCTGGATGTCATTCCGTCGAAGGCAGGAACCAGTGCCCAGCGGTCGGCGCGGTGCGGCCGGTCTTCCGCGATGGTGGGGCGGCCTGATCCGGGTTACAAAGGCTGATTTTCGGCGCTGTCTAGCGGGCAAAAACGAGCGACTTGTAGGCCTCGACGCCTTCGCCGTAGCGGTCGGTGACGCACGCCTCGTGCGCGTCCCACGTGGCTAAGACCGTCTCGTTGCCCGCGGCGGTCCATTCCTCCCAGCCGTCGCTTCCGGGCTCATGGCCGAGTGCCCTTGCTGTCTCCCAATCGTCGTTCGAGGCGGCCTGCGCGGCGAGCGCCAGCGCATACTCACCAGAACAGTCGGCGAACGTCAGACATCCGGGATGCGCCGCGTTCGCAGCGTCGAGGCAGTCAACGTGGCCCCACTGCTCGTACTCGGTCTGCTGGCGGTCCAACACGAGAGCGATGACCACGTCGATCGGACATGGCGCGCCTTCGACCAACTCGCACGCCGTGTTGTATTCGTAGGCATGCTCCGAAAATCCCGCCAGGGTCACCCGCGGTGGGAGTTGGCGCGTGGACACCTCGTTCGTGACGGTGCGGACGAAGCTTGCGAATGCCTCACGGGACACCCCCAAGCCGTTCGCGATCTGGCTGAGTGTCCTCGAAGCGCTGTCGTGGGGCGTTGTGTCCGTCTCCTCCCAGGCGGCCAACAGCAGGGCCGCATCGAGGTCGCTCAAGTCAGCGGCGCCGAATGTGGCCCGCAGTGCCGCCACGACATTGGCGGCGGCGTCGGCGGTGATCTCCTGATCGCGGAGGGCGGCGGCGAGGTCTCGCTCTGCCTCGTCCGTCACTCCGCGGCGCGCCAGATTGGCCTCGATCTCAGAAGCCTCGTTGGCCTCCTCGTTGGCTTGAGTAAGCAGACGCGCACCCACAGCCAGCCCGACAGCCACTATGGCGAGCAACACGAGTCGTCGCCAGTGGCGGTGTAGCAGCCGACGCACCATTCGGAGTTCCGCGGCGGACCGGCGCATGATGCGAGTCTGCCTGCGGCGTCCGGCAGTTCCACACTGAGATTGGCGACCGACCGTACTTAGTCAGTAAGCTGGCTAAGCTTGGATTGTGAGGTATGCCGTACTAGGGAGAAGAGGGAATGGTCAGCGTCGGCGTGCATGAGGCCAAGACGACGCTTTCAAGACTGCTGCGTCGTGCCAGCGCGGGTGAGGACGTCGTGATCACCCGCGGCGGTGAGCCGGTTGCGCGGCTCGTCCCGGTCGAACAATCGGGACGGAGAGAGTTGGGGCAGGACATCGGTGTCTTTGAGTACCCGGAGGACTTCAACGAGCCGCTGCCAGCGGCTCTGCTCGGTGCCTTCGAGGGTGAGAGCGCGTGAGGGTACTGATCGACACATGCGTGTTCCTATGGATGAGGATGGCACCGGATCGACTCGCCCCGAAGGTGCGCGAGACCCTTGTGGACAGAGGAAACGATGTCCTGTTTTCGGCCGTGTCCTCCTGGGAGATCGCAATCAAGTACACGGTGGGGCGCCTCGCGTTGCCCGAAGAGCCTGACGTCTTTGTCTCCGAGCGGATTGCCTCGAGCGGGCTCACGCCACTCGCCGTCGAGCATTCCCACGCCCTCCGGGTTGCCTCGCTGCCGATGCACCACCGAGATCCGTTCGACCGCCTGCTGATTGCCCAGGCGGTTGAGTTGCAGGTGCCGGTCATCACCGACGATCGGCAGTTCGACCTGTACGGGATCGACGTGATCTCGGCTGTGCCCCGGCCGGTCGCTTAGGGGCGGTCTCGACTGCTGTGGGAGGAGCGGCTCATGCCGCAACCGTTTCGTAGACTGGTCTCCCCGCCCCCGTAGCTCAGGGGACAGAGCAGGGGACTTCTAATCCCAAGGCCGCAGGTTCGAATCCTGCCGGGGGCGCTGATGAGTCAACGCACCGACACCACCAGAGCAGAGGCTGAGGCCGGCCCGGACGCGGCGCGGCCGGTTCCCGATCTGGATGTCCTCGACAGCATCCAGCGGCGGCTGCTGTGGCTGGCGACTCGCATCGTGGACGTGGCCAACCGGCGGGAGGGGCTGGAGATCAAGGTCGGGGGACATCAGGCTTCCTCGGCGTCGATGGTGTCGATCATGACGGCGCTGTGGTTCGCCCACATCGACGGCAACGACAAGGTGGCCGTCAAGCCGCACGCCTCGCCCGTGTACCACGCCATCAAGTACCTCACCGGCGAGCTGGACCGCTCGTACCTCACCACGCTGCGCAAGCGCGGCGGCCTGCAGGCCTACCCGTCGCGCACCAAGGACCCCGACGTGGCCGACTTCTCGACGGGGTCGGTGGGCCTCGGGGCGGTGGCGCCGCTGTTCTCGGCGCTGGTGCGGCGCTATACCGACGCCCACTTCGATCCGTCGCCGCCGGCCCGCTTCATTGCCACCGTCGGGGACGCCGAGCTGGACGAGGGAAACGTCTGGGAGGCCATCGCCGATCCGGTCACGCATGGGCTGGGCAACTTCACGATGGTGGTGGACCTCAACCGCCAGAGCCTCGACCGGGTCATCCCCGACATCGCCGCCATCCGCCTGAAGAGCTTCTTCAGCCACGCCGGCTGGCACGTGGCCGAGGCCAAGTACGGCGCCCGGCTGCGGCGGCTGTTCTCCGAGCCCGGCGGCGACGCCCTGCGAGCCCACATCGACGCCATGTCCAACGAGGCCTATCAGGCGCTGTTCACCTACCAGGGTGCCGAGCGGCGCAAGAAGTTCCTCCAGGGCGCCGACGCCGCGGTGTGTCGCCTAACCGACGCCTTCGACGACGACGAGCTCTTCGCCCACGTCACCGACCTGGGCGGCCACGACCTCGGCCAGCTCATCGACTGCTTCAAGGCCTGCGACATCGAGTCCGACCGCCCCAGCGTGGTGTTCGCCTACACCGTCAAGGGCTGGGGGCTGCCCATGGCCGGCGACCCGCTCAATCACGCCGTGTTGCTGAACCCCGACCAGATCGACGCGCTGCGGGCCACCGTCGGGCTCACCGAGGCCACCGAGTTCGACCGCTTCGACCCCGACAGCCCCGAGGGCCGTGTGTGCGCCTCGGTCGGCTCGGACATCAACAACCCGCCACCCGTGCCCCGGCCCCGGCTGGCGGTGCCGGATGCGGCGGGCCCGCCGACGCTGCGAGGCAAGGTCTCCACCCAGGAGGCGTTCGGTCGCACACTCACCCGCCTCGCGGACGTGGCCGAGGTGGGCAAGCGGTTGGTGACCACCGCCCCCGACGTGTCGATCTCCACCAACCTGGGCGGCTGGGTGAACAAGGCGGGCGTCTACTGGCACGAGCACCGGGACGACCACGGCGGCGCCGAGCGGCTGCTGCGCTGGGCGCCCTCGCCGGACGGCCAGCACATCGAGCTGGGCCTCTCGGAGATGAACATGTTCATGCTGCTGGGCCAGCTGGGACTGTCGCACGACCACCACGGGCAGCACCTGCTGCCGGTGGGCACCGTGTACGACCCGTTCGTGCTGCGGGGCCTCGACGCGTTCATCTACAGCCTCTACAACGACGCCCGTTTCGTGGTCGCCGGCACGCCGTCGGGCATCAGCCTCGCCCCCGAGGGCGGCGCCCATCAGTCCACGATCACCGCCGGCGTGGGGGCCGAGTTGCCGGGGCTCACCTACTTCGAACCGGCCTACGCCACCGAGGTGGACTGGCTGCTGTGCGACGCCCTGGACGGCCTCAGCCGCCCCGACGGCGAGAGCGCCTACTTCCGTCTCAGCACCCGGCCGCTGGACCAGGCGCCGTTCGCGGCGGCAGCCGAGCGCCTCGGCACCGACGAGCTGCGCCGGCAGGTGCTCTCGGGCGGGTATCGGCTGCGGCCCGCGCCGCTGACAGACCGCCCCGGCGTCACCATCGTCACCACCGGGGTGATGGCACCCGAGGCGCTGGCCGCCGCCGACGCACTGGGATCCGAGGGCGTGGACGCCGCCGTGGTCCACCTCACCAGCCCCGACCTGGTCTACCGCAGCTGGCAGGGCACCTACCGGGCCGCCGCCGCGACGGCCACGGTGGTGCGGCGCCCCAGCCGGATGCACCAGCTGATCCCTGCTGAGGAGCGCCACCGCCCCGTGGTCAGCGTGCACGACGCCTCCAGCCACGCCCTGGCCTGGCTGGGCGCGGCGGTGGGCTCGCGGCACATCCCGCTGGGGGTTGACCGCTTCGGCGAGTCCGGCACGATCGCCGACCTGCACGCCATCGCCGGCATCTCCACCGGCGACATCGTCAACGCCGCCCTCATCGCCGTCTACGAGAGCACCGACACCGAGTAGCAGGTTCGGCCAGGGTCCCGGCCCTCCGGGCTGTCACAGGGGTTGGCTATCCTGCGGCATGGTGATCGCTGGGCGCTGCCCCGTGGTCGCCGACTTGGCCGGTCGCCGTGTTGTCCGGAATCGGCAGTGCCGAGCCGTGCCGATCCGAGCCCCCTGCCTGATTGCCCTATTGCGACTGCCCTTGCCAGATCGGGCCCCGTTGTCTCCGGCCGCCTGCTGCGATGCTCAGCAGGTATCGGGGCGGAGACCCACCACCGCTTCGACCCGACAGCGCCCGCCCGTGCGACGCGCCCGATCCGCCAGTAGGGGGAACGAATGAGAACGATGCCGAACTCCGTCCGGAGCCAGACCAACGGATCCCAGAACACCGCCATCGGTGAACTCGCCGAGGAGTGCCGCCCGCTGCCGGGAGAGGATGGCACCGACGAGTTGGAGGAGTTCGAGCCGCCCCCGGTCGTCATGCCGTTCCGCGTCAATGTCATCCGCAGCGCGAACCGGCACAAGACCGTGTCCTCCCGTCTGGCGGGCGGGGTCCTCGAGATCCGGATACCGGCCTGGATGTCCGACTTCGACGAGGCCGAGGTCGTCAACAACTTCTGTCGACGATTCGAGGAGCGCCACCGTTGCTGGGAGGTTGATCTGGGCGCCCGCGCGCGCGACCTCGCTGCCCGCTACGACCTTCCCGAACCCCGCGCCATCCGCTGGTCCACCCGGCAGCGCCAGCGTTGGGGTTCCTGCAGCACATTGAAGGGTGAGATCCTGATCTCGCACCGGCTGACCGAGGTGCCGCCATGGGTGCTCGACTACGTCATCGTCCACGAGTTGGCCCATCTGCTCGAGTCGGATCACTCAGCGGCCTTCGACGCGCTGGTGGCGCGCTACCCGCTCACGGAGCGGGCCATCGGCTACCTCGAGGCGTTCGGGGCGTGGGCGGACGGCGTCCTTGAACGGAGCCCGGGGAGTTGACGCCGCCGTGAGCGGCCGACGCCGTTCGCCACGGGATTGACCGCTCTCGGGGGCTCCCGTATGGTTCGCCGAACCGGCTGGTGAGGAGCAATATGACCGTCAACGCACTCGACCACTACAACATCCAGACGGCTCGGCTCGACGAGACGGTCGAGTTCTACGTCGATGTGCTCGGCTTCGCCAGGGGCTACCGGCCGGGCGTGCGGGGGACCGGGGCATGGCTCTACGCCGGCGGCCGCCCGTACGTGCACATCAACGTGATCGACGACGACATGGCCGGACCCACCGGCCCCATCAACCACGTCGCCTTCGAGACGGCGAACGAGCCCGGCGACTACGACGCCATGCAGCGGAGGCTGACCGAGCGCGGGCTGCCGTTCGAGGTGAACGACAGCAGGCCCGACATCCCGCTCCGGCAGATCTTCCTGCACGACCCCAACGGCATCCGCCTCGAGCTCAACTACCGCGACGCCCCCTTGGTGCCGGACCCGGTGGACGCCTGAGTCGCGACCATGACCTGGATTCCGAGTTGCGCGCTCGTGACCGGAGCGACCAGCGGCATCGGGGAGGCCGCCGCGCTGGCTCTCGCCGAGGCGGGCGTCGGCGGTTTCGTTATCACGGGGCGGCACGCCGGGCGGGCGGAGGACGTTTGCAGTCGCCTCAGGGGCCTTGGAGCGTCGGCCGAGGCGGTGCTGGCCGACCTGTCCGAGGCAGGGGCCGCTGACGCGATCTTCGCTGAGATCGACGGCCGCGGACTGTTGGCGGACACGCTCGTCAACGCCGCCGGGCTGACGACCCGCGCCTCTGCCCTCGACGTCGACGCGGCGACCTTCGATGAGCTCTTCGCCGTCAACGTGCGCTCGCCGGTGCTGCTGAGCGGTCGGTTCGCCCGGCGGCTTCAAGCAGCCGGGGCACCGGGGACGGTCGTGGACGTGCTGAGCGTGGCCATGCACGGCGGGGCGCCGTTGATCAGCGTCTACTCGATGACCAAGGCGGCCCTGGGCATCCACACCCGCAACGCCGCCCATGCGCTGCGCGGCGACGGGATCCGGGTCAACGGGCTGGCGATGGGCTGGACGCTGACGCCGGGCGAGGACTCGGTGCGGCGGAACGTCCACGGCGACGGGGACGGCTGGGAGGCATTGCACGCCGCCGATCTGCCGCTGGGTCGTCTCATGCGCCCCGGCGAGGTGGCCCGCGCCATCCGCTATCTCGCTACCGGGGAGTCGGCGCCGATGACCGGATCCATCGTGACGTTCGATCAGGCCTCCTACGGCATCTCCGATCTCCATCTCGAAGAGCCGCCCGCCGGTCGGCCGGGGTAGGCCGGTGCGGCCGAAGGCGGGCGGCCGCTCAGCCCAGCGGCCAGATGCGGCGGGCCAGGTGCCCCAGCACCGTGCCGGTGAGGAGACCTCCGGCCACGTCGGAGGCGTGGTGGATGCGCACATGGATGCGGCTGAGCGCCACCGTCGCTGCCAGTAGCCACAGCAGGCCCCGCCAGCGGCGCCCGCCCGACTCGCCCAGCAGCATCGCGGCCACCACCGCGCTGGAGGCGTGACCGCTGGGGAAGGCGGTCGTGATGGGCCGGCGCAGGTAGAGGGGCCGCTCACCGTCGTCGACGAGGGGACGCGAGCGCCTGACCAGCGACTTCAGGAGACCGTTCACGAACATCGAGTCGAGCCCCAGGACGGCGGCAACCCGCCAGATGTTCCGCTCGGCGCGCCGCGAGCCGCCGACGGCGGCCAACGCCGCCAGCAGTAGCCAGATCAACCCGTAGTCGCCGAGTTGCGACGCCGTGTAGAACACCCGGTCGGCCCAAGGGCGCCCGCGCAGCTTGTCGAAGAGGGTGTCGACGCGGTCATCGAAGTCGGCCGCACGTTCGAGGATCCTCCCGAGAGTGAAGCCGCCCACGTGGTCCATGCTATGGCGCGGCGTGTCGCGGGACGATTCGGAGGTGCCCGGTGCGGGGCGACCGGCCCGCGGCGCGCACTGCGGGCCTGCTGCCACAGCACCGCCCCCGGCAGCCTCGCTGGAGCGCCAACCGGCCCGCGGCGTGCGCCGAGCGCTCACCGGGGCGCTCAGCCGTTGGTGCGTCGCGTGTGGGCTGCTAGATGTAGATGCGTGGCTGAACCGTCCGAGGACCCGGCGCGTCCGGTCACCGATGCCGGAGGCGCCGGCGCCTCTGGAGCGTCCGAGGACGGCCGCAGCGAGCCCCCGGAGCACCGGCGGCCGCTGGACTTCATCCGGAGGCAGGTCGCCTCCGATGGCGAGGCGGGTACGTTCGGGGGGCGGGTGCAGACCCGGTTCCCGCCCGAACCCAACGGCTACCTGCACATCGGCCACGCCAAGTCGGTCTGCCTGAACTTCGGCGTGGCCGGCGAGGGCGGCGGCGTCTGCCAGCTGCGTTTCGACGACACCAATCCCGCCGGCGAGGACGCCGCCTACGCCGCCGGCATCGCCGAGGACATTGCCTGGCTGGGCTTCGACCCCGGGGTCCCCCTGCACACCTCGGAGTACTTCGAGCAGCTCTACGAGTGGGCCGAGCACCTGGTGATCCAGGGGTTGGCCTACGTGGACGACCAGGACGCCGAGACGATCTCGGCCACCCGCGGCGACTTCACGACTCCCGGAGTGGTCAGCCCGTGGCGCGACCGCAGCCCGGAGGAGAACCTGCAGCTACTGCGGGACATGCGGGCGGGGCGCTTCGGCGACGGCGAGAAGGTGCTGCGGGCCCGCATCGACATGACGCACCCCAACATGCTGATGCGCGACCCGGTCATGTACCGGATCCGCCACGCCCGCCACTTCCGCGCCGGCGACGCCTGGTGCATCTATCCCACCTACGACTGGGCGCACGGCCAGAGCGACGCCATCGAGGGCGTCACCCACTCGCTCTGCACCCTGGAGTTCGAAGGGAACCGGCAGCTCTACGACTGGTACCTGGACCGGCTGCCGCTACCGGGCGACCGGCCTCGCCAGACCGAGTTCGCCCGGCTGAACCTCACCCACACCGTCATGTCCAAGCGGGCGCTCGGCGCGCTCATCGACGGCGGCCTCGTGGACGGCTGGGACGACCCGCGCCTGCCCACGCTGCGAGGCTTGCGTCGGCGCGGCTACCCGCCCGAGGCCATCCGGGCCTTCTGCGCGCACATCGGCGTGGCCCGCGTCAACGGCACGCATGAGATCGAGTTGCTGGAGTCGTTCGTGCGAACCCACCACAACCGCTTCGCCCAGCGCCGCATGGCGGTGCTGCGGCCCCTGGAGGTGGTGATCGACAACTGGCCTGGCGGGCACGTGGAGTACCGCCGGGCCCCCAACAACCCCGAGAATCCCGCCGACGGCACCAGGGAGGTGCCGTTCTCGGGGCGGCTGTGGATCGAGCGGGACGACTTCATGGTGGACCCGCCCCGCAAGTTCTACCGCCTGGCCCCCGGCCGCGAGGTGCGCCTGCGGGCGGGCTACTTCCTGCGCTGCGACGACGTGGAGACCGGGGCCGATGGTGAGGTGCTGCGCCTGCGCTGCGGTTACGACCCCGAAACCGGTGGGGGACAGGCTCCCGACGGGCGCAAGGTGCGCGCCACCATCCACTGGGTGTCAGCGGATCACGCGGTCGAGGCCGGTGTGGCGCTCTACGACCGGTTGTTCACCGATCCGGTGCCGGGGGCCGACGGCCGCGATCCGCTGGAGTCGTACAACCCGGCGTCCCGGGAGATGATCACCACCGCCAAGATCGAGCCGGCGCTGCGTGAGACGCCGCCCGGCGAGGTGGTTCAGTTCGAGCGGCTGGGCTATTTCGCCCGCGACAGCGACCCTGATACCCAGATGCTGTTCCACCGCACCGTCGGCCTGCGCGACGAGTGGGCCAACATCCAGAAGCGTCAGAATCGCGGCCGGTAGGAGGTCGACAATGGAAGTCTCAGAAGCAACCGCCTGGGCCGCGGCGCGGAGCCTGGGCGTGCTCATCACGATCCGCTCCGACGGCCGGCCGCAATCGTCGGACATCGTGTACGACCTCGACGGGGGCGCGTTCGTGATCTCGGTCACCGAGGGCCGGGCCAAGACCGCCAACCTGCGCCGCGACCCTCGCGCCGTTCTGCACGTCTCCGACGCCGCCTCTTGGTCGTACGTGTCCTTCGACGGTGCCGTGGAGTTGTCACAGGCGGCGAGCAGCCCCGACGACGCAACCTGTGACGCGCTGGTCAGGTACTACGAGCGCGTGACGGGCAAACCGCATCCGGATTGGGCGGAGTACCGCCGGGCCATGGTCGACGAGCGTCGCCTCATCGTGCGCTTCACTCCCAAGGCTGCGACGGGGATGATCCGCGCCTGAGATCATCCGGGGTTCATCTGGACCGCCCGACCCACGGATCGGACACGCCGCGCAATAGAGTCCCCGCTGGTGTCTCCCAGGGAGGTATGCGAGTCATGGAGAGAGAGTCGAGGCTGCGCCGGTGGATGTTCGCCGGTCTGGCGGCCGCGCTGGTCGGAAGCGTCCTGGCGATCGCCGGTACCGGTGTCGCCTCCGGAGAGGAAACGGCCTCGGAACAGGAGCCGGCTGGCTGCCCGGTCACGAGCATGGGCACGCTCGGCGCTCCGACCGGCAGCGCTGTGCGGGCGGAGGGTCGCTGGACCACCGAGGACTGCGAGTCGCGCTTCCGTCCCGGCAACGACGCCCACACCTACAGCTTCGAGGTGCGCAGCCCGGGCCGGATCCGCATCGAGCTGACCTCGCCCGAGGCTGATCCGTACCTCTATCTGCTCGCGGCCGACGGCACTCGGCTCGCGGACGATGACGACGGCGGCGCGGGCCTCGCCGCCCGTGTCGAGCGCGACCTGCTGCCGGGCGTCTACCTGGTGGAGGCCACCACGGTCGGCGGCCGCGGCGCGGCGGACTTCACGCTCAGCGCCAGCCGTGTCGCCGGCTGTGACGTCGTGCAGCTCGGGACGCTGGCGCCGGACGTCGACCTGACCGCCATGGGTTCGTGGTCGCTGGACACCTGCGGCTCCCGGATCGTGGCGAGCCACCCCGCGTACAACTACTCGTTCGTTCTGCCGGTCGACGGGCGCGTGCGGATCGACCTGACCTCCGAGAGCGGCGATCCCGTGCTCTCGCTGGCGTCGCTCGAGGGAGCCGTGATCGGTGCCAACGACGACGGCGGAGGTGCGCTCAACTCGCGCATCGAGCAGTACCTGGCGGCCGGCGTGTACTTCATCGAGGCCACCACGTACCTGGCCCGCGACCTCCAGCCGCTGCGGGCCGACTTCACGCTCACCGTGCACTTCGTGGACGAGTTGGCACAACAGCAGGACTTCCAACTCAAGGTCGAGAAGGTCCACCTCCCCGACGAGGTGGTCGCGGGGGACCCGGTCATGGTGAACTACCGGGTGGGCAACGCCGGAGGCGGCGATCTGCCCGGCGGCGGGAACCTCACCTTCGTCTACGCCGTGGGGCGCGTCGAGGGAGGGCGCCGCGTCATCGACTTCCATGGCCCGGTCGCCGGAGCCGGGGGACGCTGGCCCGCGCGGACGTCCTACCACTCCGATGATGCGGTGGCGAGCGCCACGAGCCAGGCGAACCCCGCCATGAGGCCGCTCGAGATCAGCTTCGAGGCAGCCGGCTCGGCCTGGCTGTTCGTCGGCATCTTCACCGAGGACGAGGACGAGAACGAACTCGGGTTCCACGGCTCCTGGCACAACCTGATGGTGCTCAGCGGCCCGGCCTTCGACCCTGTCGAGGCGACCGTCGACGGCACGGCCTATCGCGTGTCCGCGGAAGCCGACGAGGAGGGGGCGGTCACGACAACGGTGACGCCGGTCGCCGATCCGGAGGCCGAGGTCGACGAGAGCACTCAGGCCAAGGCGATCTACACGGCGGGCGTGCGCACGCAACTGCTGGCCGGCGTCTTCGAGCGACCCGCTCTGGCCGCTCTGGCCGGTGTGGACGAGACATTGGTGACGCCGGTCGTGGCTCTGCCGTCGGATCCTTCCTCCGGCAGCCTTCTCGAGACGTTCGGGGCGGCGTACGCGACGTTGATCGGCTCATCCGGGCCGGCCGAGTCGGTGGCCGCCGGCGAGGCGATCAACCCGCTCGCAGCGGAGGAGTTGGTGCTCGCGGTCGCCGCGAGGGCATCGGGCCGCTTCACTTCGCTGGCATCGTCCTGGAGCGCACTGCTGGAGAGGCTGGAGGGGGGCGCGGCGCTGCGACTCGACGAGGCGTTGTCCTTCCAGTCCGAACTCGCCTACACCGAGGCGGTGGTGGCCCCGGCGGCGACGGCGGGGAGGATCGTCGCCGCGGCCCGCGAGGCCGAGACGCGCTGGGAGGATCCGGGCGTTCGCGCCATGATCGCCGAGTTGGGTTCCTGCGGTGACGGAGGGGCCGATCTCGCCGTCGCCCTCGCCGCGGCCACCCAGGCCGCCGTCGACGAACTAGTGCTGCTCGACACCGAGATGCGCGCGGTGCTGCCGGTCTGGGGTCCCGCTGTCGACGGCATCCTCTGCGCCGCCGCGGCCGCCGACGCGGTGAACTTCCGGTTCCTGGAGCGGCTGGCACTCGACGAGAGCGAGGAGCTGCGCGAGCTGCTGCTCCCGGCGGAGCCCGAAGAGGATCCGGAACCGCGGACGTACCGGCTGCGCGTCATCGCCCGCCTGGGCACCGACGGTCGCGTCGAACACGGCGTCGAGCTCGTCCCCGGAGTCGCGCTCCTGCCGGACGTCCGCTACCTGCGGGCGGACGCCCCGGTCGGCGAATGGCGGGAGAGCAGCGACGTCGAGTCGGGCGACGAGGCGCTCGGGCGGGTCCGCGCCCGGCGCCTGGCCGACGGCCGCGTCGAGATGGGCTTCGTCGCCGGTGGCGAGGAGCACGAACTCGACATCCGCTACCTGCCCGCCGACCTCCCCTCCGATGTCTGGTTCCGCAGCAGCGAGATCGAGGTGACGTCCGCCCCTGCTCCCTCCGGGTAGCTCGGGCGGGCGCGCCCGCCTGGGCGGTGACCCAGATGCAACGAATTCGGCACCGGCGCGCCCGCGGGGATCCGGTCCGGCAGCGAGACCGGTGCATTGGGTGCGTGAGATTCTTCGGCTTCGCGCCAAACGCGGTACACCGACAAACTGAGCGGGGAGGTGACCGTGGCCGCTGGGGGAGATGACAGGTCTGTCCGCTACGAGCCGGAGGATCGTCCGCCGGCGCTCGTGACCGCCGGCGTGGGGCTGCAGGCGGCGATGACGATCATCGCGCCGGTCGCCCTGACCGTCGTCATCGTGGCGCGGATCGCCGGGCAACCGGACTCGTACATTTCGTGGGGAGTCGTGGCGGCGCTGCTGGTCAGTGGGGTCGCGACCGTTCTGCAGGCGGTGCGACTCAGGCGGATCGGGTCCGGACACGTGCTGGCGATGGGGACCTCCGGCGCGTTCATCGCGGTTTGCGTCGCCGCGCTCGAAGCGGGCGGTCCGTCCCTGATGGCCTCGCTCGTCGTCGTCTCGTCGCTGGTCCAATTCGTGCTGGCCGCTCGCCTGTCGATGTTGCGCCGGGTGTTCACGCCGGTCGTCTCCGGGACGGTCGTCATGCTCATCGCGGTCACCGTGGCTCCCGTCCTCTTCGACACCATGGGAGACGTGCCCGACGGCACGGGGCGGGCTGCGGCTCCGGTCGCGGCACTCGTCACCATCGTGACGGTCGCTGCCCTGGTCCTTCGTGGCTCCCCGTCCGTGCGGCTGTGGTCGCCGGTCGTCGGTATCGCCGTGGGCTGCGCGGCAGCCGCACCGTTCGGGATCTATGACACGGATGCCGTGGTGGCGGCGCCCTGGGTCGGTTTCCCGGTGGCCTCCTGGCCGGGATTCGATCTGTCTCTGGATGCCGACTTCTGGGCTCTCCTTCTACCGTTCGTGGTCGTCACCATCGTGGGTGCGGTCGAGACCATCGGCGACGGGATCGCGATCCAGCAGGTCTCGAGGCGCGACCCGCGGGCCACCGACTTCCGGGTCGTGCAGGGGGCTCTCAACGCCGACGGCGTGGGCAACCTGCTCTCGGGCATCGCGGGCACGCTTCCGAACACCACGTATTCCTCCAGCCTGGCGCTTGCGGAGGTCACGGGAGTCGCGGCGCGGCGTGTCGGGGTCGTCATCGGCGGCGTCTTCATCGGAGTGGCGTTCTTCCCGAAGCTCTCCGCGCTGCTCATCGCCATCCCCGGACCTGTGGCGGCGGCATACGTGCTCCTCCTGATCGGGATGCTCTTCGTGCAGGGCATGCGACTCGTCGTTCAGGATGGTCTCAATCATCGGAAGGCGACTGTCGTCGGACTGTCGTTCTGGCTGGGGGTCGGCTTCCAGAACCGGTGGATCTTCCCCGACGTACTGGGCGACGGTTTCGTCGGGGTACTGCTCGGGAACGGCATGACCGCGGGAACGATCTCGGCGGTCGCGATGGTCGTCTTCATGGACCTGACCGGCTCGCGTCGGCGGCGCCTGCGGGTTCGGTTGGACGCCGCGGCCCTACCGCGCGTGCGAGAGTTCCTCGGTGGGTTCGCCTCGAGAGCCCAGTGGAGTGAGACGGCGACCGAGAGGCTGACCTCGGCAGGCGAAGAGGCCCTGGCCGTCCTCCTGCAGGAGGACGGTGAGCGCTCCGACGGCGCCCGGCGGCGCCTCGCCGTGACCGCTCGCATCGAGGGTGCATCGGCGGTCGTGGAGTTGGTGACCGTCCTGGAGGGACAGAATCTGGAAGACCATCTCGCCTATCTGAGCGAACTGCCTCCTGCTCCCGATGAGCGGGAGGTGTCGTTCCGGCTGCTCCGGCACTACGCCGCCGCCGTGCGCCATCAGAAGTATCACGGAGTCGACATCGTCGAGATGACGGTGGACCGGCACCACTAGCGGTCGGGGGGATTCGCGCCGGGAGCGCCGCCGGTGGTGCCCGTAGGCTCGGGCCATGACCACCATCACCGCCGACCTGAAGGTCGAGCCCGGCGCCGAGTTCCGCGTGGAACTGCGGGCCGGGGAACACGTCTGGGGTGCCGACGAGCCCACCGATCTCGGGGGCGGTGACACCGGTCCCAACCCCTACGAGTTGCTGCTCTCCTCCGTCGCGGCCTGCGCGTGCATCACCGTGTCGATGTACTGCCGGCGCAAGGGCTGGAAGCTCCACTCCATCTCCGCTCGCTACACCCACGACCGGGTCCACGCCCGCGACTGCGAGGACTGCGAGGCCGAGGCCTCCGGCTACATCGACCGGGTCCGCAGCCAGATCTTCATCGAGGGCGACTTCGACGACGAGCAGCGAGAGAGGCTGGTCGACATCGCCCGGCGCTGCCCCGTGCACAAGACCCTCCAGCGGGGCGTGTCCTTCACCACCGAGGCGGTGTTCGCCGGCTAGGACCGGGCGCTACGCCGGTGCGTCGCCGGGCGTGACGCCCTGGCGGCGACCGGCGAGCAGGCTGTTGACAACAGCGCCGACGAGCAGCCCCATCGCCAGCAGGTACAGCCAGAACAGCAGGCTCAGCACGCCGCCCAGCAGGCCGAACACCGTGTTCATACCGCTGGAGGCCAGGTCGAGATAGAAGCGGAAGGCGGTCGAGGCGACCAGCCACCAGGCGGTGGCCACCGCGGCGCCGGGCAACTCGTGGCGCCAGGAGGATCGCCGCCTCGGTGCGACGTGGTAGAGGGTTGCGGCCCACAGCACGACGGCGACGGCCACGAGGGGCCAGCGGAGCCACACCCACGCCGTGGCGAACGCGTCTCCGCGGCCGAGCCGCTCGGCCACGTCCTCTCCGCTGCCGAGCAGAGGCCCCAACACGACCATGACGGCGACCAGGGCGGCGACGATCACGGTCACGATGGTGATTCCGAACCCGACGAGACGCGTCGCCAGCCAGCGCCGACGATGTTCGTGGCCGTAGGTGACGTCGAGAGCGCGCACCACGGCGATGAACCCGCGTGAGGAGGCATACAGCGTGAGGACGGCGCCCAGCGTGATGACACCGGCGTTCGACCGGGTGAAGAGGTCGGTGACCGTGCCGCGCAGGGTGCTGTCCCCCCCGAAGGTTTCGCTGACCCGGTCCAGCAGCCAGCCCTCGATGTCGGCGGCGGCCGCCGCGCCGATGACCGCGTCGAGCGAGCCGAGCATCCCGGCGAACAGGAGGACCGCGGGAAACAGCCCCAGCAGGGCGTAGAAGGCGATCTCGGCGGAGAGCCCCGGCAGACGCACTCGCAGCCAGTGCCGGCGGAACTCATCGACGAGATCCAGAGCCTGTCGCCGGAGCGGCCCGAACCGGGACCAGTCGAGGCGGATCATGCGCCGCCGATGCCGCGGGGGACTCAACCCGGCGTGATGACCGTGAGGCCGTCCCCAACGGGCAGCATCGCCACTTGCGAGCGGGGATCGGCCGCGGCATGGGCATTGAAGGCGCGCAGGGCCTCGGTGGTGTCGTCGTCCTGGTCCGGGTTGGCCACGCCGCCACCCCAGAGCACGTTGTCCACCAGGATGATCCCCTGAGGCGACAGTCGAGGTAGCAGTTCCTCGTAGTAGTTGATGTAGTTGGCCTTGTCGGCGTCGATGAAGGCGAAGCCCACCTCGGGCCCGGGCGGCAGGCTTCGCAGCGTCTCCAGCGCCGGGGCGATGCGCAGGTCGATGCGGTCGGCCACGCCGGCGCGCTCCCAGTACGACCGGGCGATGGCCGTCCACTCCACCGAGACGTCGCAGCACAGCAGCCGCCCGCCCGGCGGCAGGCCCTTGGCTACCGCCAGCGCCGAATAGCCGGTGAACGTGCCGACCTCCACCGCCAAGCGCGGTTGCAGAAGGCGAACCAGCATCATCATGAACGATCCCTGCACGGCGCCGATCTGCATGCGGCCCGCGTCGCCGAGCGCCTCGGTGACGGCGATGAGGTCCCGCTGCACTGCATCGGGGGGACTGGAGTGAGCGTCCATGTAGGCCAGCAGAGCCTCGTCGATCTGCGTGATCTGCGAACTCACCGGGCCGATCCTACGAGCTGTCGCCCCCCGCGGGTTCGCCGACGAGGCCGGGTGGTGGCACCCGACGGGCGACAGCCACCGGGACAGCGGCGACCGCGAACAGGCCGGCGGCGGTCGCCAGCGCGACCGGCACCGAGACGAACTGTGCCACGAGGCCCAACGTCACGCCTCCGAGAACCTGGCCCAGTGCTTCTGCCTGGCCCAAGAACGAGATGACCGTGGCTCGCACCCCCGAGGAGGCCTCGCGGTTCGCCATGGCCTCGGCGAGCGGGTAGGTCGTCTCGCCCGCCACGTCGAGGATCGTCCAGCCGGCCAGCGCCAGGGCGAAGATCGGGCTGATCGCCAGGGCCAGCGCGCCGACGCTGGCAACTGCCAGGAGCCGGACCAGGAGCCGGGCGTCCCGGGGCGTGTCTGGTGTGGCGAGGCGGCGGCGCAGCCAGACCATCACGGGAATCGACAGCCCCGCCATGATGAACCAGACGACTCCGAAGAACACGACGGCCTCGCCGCCGTCGTAATCGGGCAGGCCCAACGTCACCAGTCGCAACGTGTCGAGCCGCTCGATGGCCTCGCCGGCGAAGCCAGCGATGACCGCTGAGGAGACGACGCCCAGCAGCATCCGGCGCCGCAGCGTGAGGGCGGCCCCGTGACTCCATAGGGCACGGGCCTCTCGCCACGCACCCCGTGCGATCCGGCGGTCCGGGGTGTCTCGGCGGAAGGAGGTCTCGGCCATGGCGCCGACGAGATAGGCGGCGAATCCCAGCGTCAGAGCGCCGGCGATGACCAGCGCGCCGCGCAATGACCACGATCCCGCCCCCACCATCACCGCCACGCCGACCATGACGCCGACGGCCCGCCACATGGCGTGGCGCACGATCAGCTGATCCAGCAGGGCTGCGCGGGGACCGTCGTGGCGCGGTTCGGCGGGCGACGGCGCGCCGCCGCCGTCAGTGGATGCGCCGCCCGCCTCATCGCCCGCCGGCGGCCGTCCCGACCCCGTGAGCAGCTCGTCGGTGACCCAGGCCGTCGCCGCGCCGCTCTGCATGGTCCAACCCACGGCCCAGACCGCCTGCCAACCGATCAGAGCGCCGAAGGCCGGCGATGCAGCCATGAGCCCGATCGCCGCGCCCATCACGGCGAAGGAGGCCACCACCGAAGGCTTGCGGCCGTGCAGGTCCGCCAGCACGCCCGTGGGCGCTTCTGCCAGCAGGATGGTCAGCACGAGCGCGGTCCCCAGGAGCGCCAGCTGCAGCGGCGAGAGTCGCAACTCCACGACCCACCACACGACCGCCGGCAGCCCCGCCGACCAGGCGAGTCCCTGCACTCCGCCAGTGAGGAGGAACAAGCGATCGGGCCGGCGGCGCACGACCGCGCAGCATAGGAACGGCGACTGGTGCTGGTAGCGTCGTCGCACCGCCCAAGGGAACGAATCATGCAGCACCTCGTAGAAGTCGATACATGAGCGCTACCTCGCACACGAGGAACCTGATGGAACCCTCGTCCTCACCCCGGCGGTCGTGATGTCGGCCCATGAAGCCGCTCTGTTGCGTCACCCCGAACTTGTCGAGCAGATCAACGCCGATCTGGCGGATCCGTCGGCGGCCCTCTCCTCCTCAGCAGGCCGACGCGAGCGCTGACTCGCACCGCGTCCACACTCTTGATGCCGACTGCCCGATTTTCCCGCCCTCAATGTGAACGGCGACCCGTTCAGAGGGCCGCTGCGGTCCCCTCGTTCACCTCTGCGAAGCGCGACGCGCTGCTGGCGGACTACCGCTTCGGCTGGTCGTACGCTCCGTGGCGCGGGGGTCGCGCGCTGGAGGCACCGCTTGCCGTACCCGACGACCTGTCGGTGCCGGGGGCGGAGAACATCTGTGACTGGAGAACAGCCAGGTAATCCCCACAATCCCCTGCACGAACAGGAGAGCAACGATCCCCAGCGGAGAGTTTGGCGCCATGGGTACCGTGCCTACTGCTCGGAACACGACCCGCCCGGCTGGGACCCTGAGGTGCGCTTGGTCCGCTGGGCGGACACCGGTGAAGTTGCTGGGGACGACCGGGCGTGCGCCGCTTGTGGGCTTGAGTTCCGCCCCTGTGACCACGAAGACTGCGTGTTCGAGGATTGGGCGGATGTCCACGACCCGTGCATTGGGCACTTGGACTTGGGCTCGGACGTCGAAGTGAGGTCGGCCTGTTGTGGCCACGGCGTGGAGACTGGCCACCTCAGAGTCGCAATCTATGTTGACCTGCCGCCCGACTCGGGGTGGGGGCCGCGAATCGCTGCGGTGCCCGAGGAGGAGGCGTGATCGCGAGCGCCTGGGACCCTGCGCGCACTTGACGTCACCGCGGTCGCCAAGCCCCTGAATGACGATCGGACGCCGCGACGAGCACGTCTCGCGGCTCCCTTCGGATTCGGTCTCCGAGTATCGTGACGGCGAAACGATGCTCAATCCCTCGAAGGGAGCCACCCGTGAGACGCCGACTGCTCGCCAGCCTTGCCGCGCTCGTCGCGCTGGGCGCGCTCGTACCCGCCACCGCGGTCGGGAGTCAGGAATCCGAGGTGACGATCCGCATCGTCGCCCAGCGCCTTGAAGATGGTCGCGTTGAGTTCGGCATCCAGCAGCAGCTGAACGGCACTTGGGGCGACCGCCTCCTGCCGAGGGCCCGCTATTTCCCCGCTGGTACCGAAGTCGGCCGCTGGCTGCGCAGCAGCCCCATCGACCTCACCTCCGCAGGCACCCCCCAGGCAGCGCCGGCGCCGCGCAGCGGTCTGTATGTCGCCGATAGCTACTGGTCTGACGACCGGGACGAGTACTTCGTGGTCGTCGGCGGCCTCTCATCGTCGCACACCTACTGTGAAGTCCACCTCACTCGCGACGGGCGACGCATCGGCGAATGGAGCAACGAACTGTGGTCCGGCAGTCGCTCGGAAGTAATCGTGACGATCTACCTCGGGCCCCAGTTCGACAGCACGTTCGACGGCGTCGATGTCGAGTGCTCCTGACCCCCGGCCACTTGTATACGACCAGTGTGCGGGTTCGCTACCCCTACGACATCCAACCTCCTGTGCCCGTCGACATCCGTCTGGGCCGACGGGCACCGTCAAATGCGGCCGTTCTCCAGGTGTCGATGTCGAAGCGTTCGGGAAAGCGTTTCGGGGCGAGCGAGATGTACGTCGCCTGTTCGCCGCCGCGTAGACTGGCCCCATGGCGGTTGTTGCGCCACCTGAGGCACCGACTCGGGAGGATGCGGAGGCCGCGGCGGCGGCGCTGCTCGCCGCTGGCGTCGACGAGGTGCTGCTGTTCGGGTCGGTCGCCCGTGGCACGGCGAGTTCGTTCAGCGATATCGATCTGGTGGCGATCTTCGCTGATCTGGATTACTCCGAGCGCCGCGTGCGCCGACAGGAACTGGAGGCGACGGCCGGGGCGGTCGTGGCGTGGCCGGTGCAGGTGCACGTGACGGACCGCCCGGAGTGGCGGGCCCGCGTGGAACGGGTGTCCACGTCGTTCGAGCGCAGGATCGCCGTGGAGGCGGTTCCGGTGGCGGCCGCCGCCGACGGGCGCCCCGTGGATTGGGGCAAGGAGATGGTGTTGCCGATGAGCGATCCGCAGCAGGCACTGCGCTACTTCGACGCCCGGGTCGTCCCGCGGTTGCGGGACGTAGCCGCCGCCGCAACCCGGGGCCACGCCGAGTCGGATCCGCATCTGTCGCCGGCCCGCCAGGAACGCGCACGCCTCCAGCGTCTGGCGACCCTGTGCACCGCGGCGGCACTGACCGCCGAGACCTCCCTGAAGGCGCTCGCCGTGCTGCACGGCGAGACCGCTCCGACCGAGAAGGAGATGAAGCGCGCGGGCCACAGCATCGCCAGGGGCCTCGGCCTCGTGCCCGACGCGGCGCGCCCGGAGGCGGCGGCCGTGTTCGACCGCCACGGCGTGGACCCCGACGTGCTGTCCGCGTGGCGTGAGCGCAACACCTACCCGGACGACGCGGACGTGCTCCATGCCGACGCCGGGCGTCTCGCGCCTGCCTACGCGGCGATGGCGGCGGAGATCACCGCGCTGCTGGCGGCGCACCTGCGACAGAGGACTGAACCCGGCCCGGCGCTCGAGGAGGCCGTGGCGCAGCGGGACAGTCACGCTTTGCTGATCGGCGCCGTCGACGTGCAGTCGGGCGTACCGACGCTGCCGGACGGCATCGACCTCTGACAGCGCACCGGTTGTCCTGGATGGCCGCTAGCTGGAGGTTGCCGAAGGATCTGCAACGACACGCCAGGTCAGCGCGGCCGCAGAGACAATCTCCCGACGTGACCTGACTCACTGCGAGGGCGGTGAGCGGGCGAGGGGAGTCGAACCCCCGTCATCAGCTTGGAAGGCTGAGGTTCTACCGTTGAACTACGCCCGCGGGCCTCGATCAGGCTAGCGAGGCCGCGGGCGGTCCCCGGCGGCCACGGCGCAGGTCCGGGTGCGGGAGTCCACGCTGATGCGACCCGGGGGAGAGCGGCGGGAGGCCCCGGGACCCCAGAGGGGGCGAATCCGACCGCGCCGGTAGGGTTTTTGCCGTGGAGAGCACGCTGGCGCAGGCCGACGACGGCAAGGTCAGGATCTCGATCAGCCTCGACCGCCAGGAGATGGACGCGGCCGAGGAGGCCGCCTACCGCCGGATCGTCCGCCAGGTGCGTCTCCCCGGGTTCCGGCCCGGTCGGGCGCCTCGCAAGGTCCTGGAGGCCCGCCTGGGAACCGGGTACATCCGTGCCGAGGCGATGCAGGACGCCCTGGGGGCCTACTACCAGCAGGCGGTGGTCCGCCACGACGTGGACGTCATCGCCCCGCCCGAGATCGACATCACCGCAGGGCAGGAAGAGGGTCCGGTGACCTTCGAGGCGCTCGTCGAGGTGCGCCCGACGGTCAGCGTGGACGGCTACGACACGCTGGCTGTGGAGATTCCGAGCCCGCTGCCGACCGACGACGAGGTCGAGCTGGCCGTCGACAACCTGCGTGCGCAGTTCAGCGAGTTGGAGACGGTCGGGCGACCGGCCATCGACACCGACCATGTGACCATCAACGTGGTCGGAAGACAGGACGGCGTCGAAGTGGAGGGCCTGACCGTCTCGGACTACACCTACGAGGTGGGATCGGGCGCCGTCGTCCCGGAGATCGACGAGAACCTGCGCGGCGCTCGCCCCGGCGACATCCTGGAGTTCAACGCCCGCCACCCCGATGAGTCCGTCGAGGATCTGCTGCGGTTCCGCATCCTGGTGAAGGAGGTGCAGGCCCGAATCCTTCCCGACCTCGACGACGACCTGGTCCGCTCGGTCAGCGAGTTCGAGACGGTCGCCGAGCTGCGCGACGACCTCGCCGAGCGCCTCGGGGAGGAGAAGCGTGCGAGGGCCAGGATGCTGCTGCGCGAGCAGGTCGCCGAAGCCGTTGCCGGACTCGTCGTGGCCGACCTGCCCGAGGCTCTGGTGGCCTCCGAGGCCGATCGGCGCCTGGAGCGGCTGCAGAAGGTGCTGGGGGACCACCAAGGCGACCTCGCGGGTTACCTGGCCGCGCGCGGCGTACCCGAGGAGCAGCTGCACTCAGAGGTGCGCCGAGATGCCGAGGCGAGCGTGCGGCTCGATCTCGGGCTGCGGGCAGTGGCCGACGCGGAGGCCTTGGAGGTGACCGACGCCGATCTGGCCGACGAGGCCGACCGCGTCGCTGCGCTCATGGAACTAGACCCCGAGGAGTTCCGCCGCAAGCTGGACGAGAGCGGCGGCTGGTCTCCGATGCGCGCCGGGCTCCGCAAGGAACTCGCCCTCCAATGGCTGGCGGAGAACGCTGCGCTGCGCGACCCCGACGGCGCGAGCATCGCCGGCGAACTGCTCTCGGGGCCGAACGCCGAGGGCCTCGGCGCCGTCGCCTCGTCGGGGCCCGACGGCGCCGTGACCCTGGACCTCTTCGACGGGGAGTACGGCGGCGGTCTCGACGAGGAGGATGCCGACGGCGGCGAACTCGACGGGAACGGCTCCGGCGACGATCCGTCAGCCGGCCCCGCAGTCGACTCGGGTCCGGACACCGGTCTCGCGGCCGGCGGCGACGGGCCCGGAGCCGGCGATCCCGGTAACGTGCCGCAGGGCGAGGCCCGGGCCGTATCCTCTACAGATGAAGATGCGCCCGAGGACGCCCGCAGCTCGTGGCTGCGTCGCCGGGCACAGAGGCGCTAGGAGCCGCCGGCCCGTGACCGCACCCCGCAACTACCTGGTCCCCACCGTCATCGAGCAGACGACGCGCGGCGAGCGGGCCTTCGACCTCTACTCCCGCCTGCTGAAGGAGCACATCGTGTTCCTCGGCACGCCGATCGACGACACCATCGCCAACCTCACGTGCGCCCAGCTGCTGCACCTCGAGTCGGAGAACCCCGACAAGGACATCAGCCTCTACATCAACTCACCGGGCGGCGACATCAACGCCCTGTTCGCCGTCTACGACACCCTGCAGTACATCCGCCCCGACGTGACGACGATCTGCTTCGGTCAGGCGGCCTCCGCCGCGGCGGTGCTGCTGGCGGCCGGCGCGCCGGGCAAACGTCTGGCTCTGCCGCACTCGCGCATCCTCATCCACCAGCCCTACGCCGGGGCGCACGGTCAGGTCTCCGACATCGAGATCGCCAGCCGGGAGATCCAGCGCCTCAAGACGCAGCTCGAAGAGGTCCTCGCCCGCCACACCGGCCAGACCCTCGAGAAGATCCAGACCGACACCGACCGTGACTACGTTATGACCGCGGCCGAAGCGCAGGAATATGGGATAATCGACGAGATCATCGAGTCTCGCGGCCTCACGACCAGCGCGGACGAGCCGCCGAGGATCAGCGCCGTGCCCTAGGCGCGCGCCGAGCCGTGAACCGAACGATCAGGAACCGACCGATCAGCACGAGCAGCAGGAGGAGGACTGTTGGCCAAGCTTGGTGAGGGCGAACTCCTCAAGTGCTCCTTCTGCGGGAAGACCCAGAAGCAGGTCAAGAAGCTCATCGCCGGTCCCGGTGTCTACATCTGCGACGAGTGCATCGATCTCTGCAACGAGATCATCCGCGAGGAGCTCGAACCGCCGGAGGTCCCGATGGGGGACCTGCCGAAGCCCGCGGAGATCTTCGAGTTCCTGAACGACTACATCGTGGGCCAGGAGCGGGCCAAGAAGATCCTCTCCGTGGCGGTCTACAACCACTACAAGCGCCTCCAGCTTGGCACCTCCGCCGGCGGCGGCGAGGACGTGGAGCTGGCCAAGTCCAACGTGCTGCTCATCGGCCCGACGGGCTGCGGCAAGACCCTCATGGCCCAGACCCTGGCGAAGATCCTGAACGTGCCGTTCGCCATCGCCGACGCCACGGTCCTCACCGAGGCCGGCTACGTGGGCGAGGACGTCGAGAACATCCTGCTGAAGCTCATCCAGGCCGCCGACTACGAGGTGAAGCGGGCCGAGACGGGCATCATCTACATCGACGAGATCGACAAGATCGCCCGCAAGAGCGAGAACCCCTCGATCACCCGGGACGTGTCCGGCGAGGGCGTGCAGCAGGCGCTGCTGAAGATCCTGGAGGGCACCACCGCCTCGGTGCCGCCCCAGGGAGGACGCAAGCACCCGCACCAGGAGCTCATCCAGATCGACACCACCAACATCCTGTTCGTCTGCGGCGGGGCGTTCGCCGGCCTCGACACGATCGTGGAGAACCGCATCGGCCGCAAGGGAGTCGGATTCGGCGCGGACGTGCGCCCGATCGAGGAGAAGGACCTCGGCGAGCTCTACAGCAAGGTGCAGCCGGAGGACCTGCTGCGCTTCGGCATGATCCCCGAGCTGGTCGGGCGGCTGCCGGTGGTGGGCGCCGTGTCGAACCTCGAGCAGGACGCCCTGGTGCGCATCCTCGTGGAGCCCAGGAACTCCCTCACGAAGCAGTACCGCAAGAAGTTCGAGTACGAGAACGTCGAGTTGGAGTTCACACAGGAGGCCCTCGAGGCTGTGGCGGAAGTGGCAATGGCCCGTGGCACCGGGGCCCGCGGCCTGCGGGCTGTCATGGAAGAGGTACTGCTGGACCTCATGTTCGAGCTTCCGGGGCGCACCGACATCGAGCGTTGCGTCATCGACGCCGCCACCGTTCGCGCCAACGCCAACCCCACCCTGGTTCCACGCCTGCGTCCCGCCGAGGCCTCGAGGCGCGCTGCTTCCTGAGCCTGGGCTGTCCCACGCCATCCGTTGCGTGATTCGTCTGTCCCACGACGCCGTGGAGCGGTTCCCCGCCGGCGATGACACTGCGTGATGCCATGGCGTGGCTGGACCGCCACGTCAACCTGGAGGCCGCCGCCGGAAAGGTGCACGGTCTGTCGCTGGACCGGATGCGGTCGCTGGCGGCGGTGTTGGGGGACCCCCAGCGGGACTTCCCGGCGGTCCACATCACCGGTACCAACGGCAAGGGATCCACGGCGCACCTGATCAGCCGCCTGTTGGCGGCGAGGGGGCTGTACGCCGGGACCTACATGAGCCCGCATGTCAGCAGCATCAACGAGCGCATACAGCTGGCCGGCACCCCCGTCACCGACGACATGCTCGCCGGACTGCTGGGGGACGTGCGGCGGGTGGTCGAGGCCGCCGGGCTCGAACCCTCCTGGTTCGAGATCATGACCGGCGCGGCGCTGCGCTGCTTCGCCGACACCGCCGTGGACGTGGCCGTCGTGGAGGTCGGAAAGCTGGGACGCTACGACGCCACCAACGTGGTCGACGGCGACGTGGCAGTGGTCACGAACGTGGGGGAGGACCACACCGACGGCGGTCCCGGATGGCGGGCGGCGGTGGCGTGGGAGAAGGCCGGCATCGTGAAACCCGGGGCGGTGCTGGTTCTCGGGGAGACCGATCCGGCTCTCCGCGAGGTGTTCTGCGAGGTCGGACCCTCCCGGACGGTCCTGCGGGGCGAGGACTTCGCCTGCGCCCGCAACGACCTGGCCCTGGGCGGCAGGATGTTGGACATCACCGCTGCCGGTCGCTACGAGGACGTGTTCCTGGAGCTGCACGGCCGGCATCAGGGCGACAACGCGGCGCTGGCGTTGGCCGCCTGCGAGGCGTTCTTCGACTCCCCGCTGCCCACCGAAGTGGTCAGCGAGGCGTTCGCCGGCGCCGGGCTGCCGGGGCGCCTGGAGGTCGTCGGGCGGGCGCCGCTGACCGTGGTCGACGGCGCGCACAACCCCGACGGGGCCTCCGCCGCCCGCGTCGCGCTCGAGGAGGACTTCGCCGGTGCGGCCCGCACCTTCATGGTCATCGGCATGATGCGCGAGCGCGACCCGGGGCGGATGTTCTCCGAGATCGGCGCCCACCGCTGCGAACTGCTCGTCACCACCACCGCACCGTCGCCCCGCGGCATCCCTGCGGTAGAACTGGCCCGCATCGCCGGCGAGGCGGGCATCCGCTGCGAGGCCGTCGAGGATCCCGCCGCCGCCGTCCGGCACGCCCGGGCGCAAGCGGCCGACGGCGACCTGGTCTTCGTGTCGGGTTCCCTTTACGTGGCCGGTGCCGCGCGCAGCGCCGAAACGATCGAATCAGCCACCACCTGGAGCTTCTAGGGAAGAACGACTCGTACGGTCCGTGTGGAAGCAGGAGGGCGGAGGACGCCGGGGCGGAGCCGGATCGATTACGCAGGCGAGCGCCGGCGGTGGCAGCGGCGGCCCTCGCCCGGTCCGCGGCACCCGGACTCCCGCCCGGGCCCCACCGGCGCAGGTAGCCTGACTCCCGGTCCCCGGGCGGGGTATCTCGGAGCGAATCGGAGCGGGAAAGATGGGCGCAACGCTGGTGCTGTGCAAGCCGGACGCGGTCGAGCGCGGCCTCGTGGGCGAGATCCTGAGCCGGTTCGAGCGCAAGGGGTTGCGGATCGCCGCGGCTCGGCTCCTGCAGATCGACGCCGACCTGGCGGCGCGCCACTACGCCGAGCACGTCGAGAAGCCGTTCTACGCCGAGTTGCGTGACTTCATCGGCCGCTCGCCGACGTTGGCCCTCGTGCTGGAGGGGCCCGAGGAGACCTACGCCATCGTGCGCACCCTGATGGGCCCGACGAACCCTGCAGGCGCCCCGCCGGGGACGATCCGCGGCGATTTCGGCCTGGAGGTCACCGAGAACCTCGTGCACGGCAGCGACAGCGAGGCCGCCGCCGCGCGGGAGATCGCCCTGTTCTTCGGTGATCTGGACATCTGAGCGCCATGTCACTGCAGGCGCCGCGGGGCACGCGCGACATCCTGGCGCCGGACTCCGCGAGGCTGCGCGCCCTGGTGGACGCCTTCGCCACCGTTGCCGAACTGGGGGGTTACGGCCAGGTCGTCTCGCCGATGTTCGAGCAGATCGAAGTGTTCCAGCGCGTGGGCGAGGCCACCGACATCGTCTCCAAGGAGATGTACCAGTTCCGGGACCCCGGCGACCGGCACCTGGCGCTGCGCCCCGAGTTGACCGCTTCGCTGGCCCGGGCCTTCGTGCAGCACCGGCCCCCGCTGCCGTGGAAAGCGTGGTACGAGGGTCCGCAGTTCCGTTACGAGAAGCCCCAGGCAGGCCGCTTCCGGCAGTTCAACCAGGTCGGAGCGGAGCTGTTCGGCAGCGACGACCCGCAGGCTGACGTGGATGTGATCGCGCTGGCGTGGCGCTTCTGTGCAGGTCTCGGTCTCCGGCGGTTGCGCCTCGTGGTGAATTCCCTGGGCGATCGCGCAGACCGGGCCGCCTACCGGGAGGCGCTGGCCGCCTACTTCGAGCAGCGGGCGGGTGAGTTGTCCGCGCAGGGACGGGAGACGCTGGGTCGCAACCCGCTGCGCCTGCTGGACTCCAAGCGCCCCGAGGACCGGGCCGTCGTGGCCGGCGCCCCGGGCATCGAGGACTACTGGAGCCCGGCGGCAGCCGAGCACTTCGCCGCGGTGCTGGCCGGACTGGAGGCGCTGGGCATTCCCTTCGAGCGCAACTCTCGGCTGGTGCGGGGGCTGGACTACTACCGGCGCACCGCTTTCGAACTGGCCTCCGATGCGCTCGACGGCGCCCAGGACGCAGTCGGCGGCGGCGGTCGCTACGACGGTCTGGTGGCCGATCTGGGCGGTCCCGAGGTACCGGGCGTGGGCTTCGCGCTCGGCGTGGATCGCCTGCTGCTGGCCTGCGACGCCGAGGACACCTTCCCGGCGCCCTCGGGAGCGGCGGAGGTGTTCGTGGTGGACGTGACCGGCGGTCGGGAGGCCACGCTGCTGGCCGAGGAGTTGCGCCGGGCAGGCGTCCGGGTGGAGCGGGCCTTCGACGGCCGCTCCATGAAGGCGCAGATGAAGGCGGCGGACCGTTCCGGGGCGCGCTGGGCGCTGCTGGTCGGTCCCGACGAGTTGGCCGGCGGGGTGGTGTCGCTGCGCCGGATGCGCGGCCACGAGGCCGCGGAGGTGCCGGCGTCGGTCCAGCGGCGGATCCCCCGCGCCGACGTCGCGGCCGAGTTGGCCCGGCTGCTGGCCGGGGGCGCCGCAGAGGGGAGCGCGCCGTGAACGAGGCGAGAGGCATGCGGACCCGCTACTGCGGCGAGCTCGGCGCCGCTGACGCCGGCAGTCCCGTCGTCGTCTGCGGCTGGGTGGACCGGCGCCGCACCCACGGCGAGCATCTGGCCTTCCTGGACGTGCGGGACCACACGGGCGTCGTGCAGTGCGTCGTGGACGAGCGCATCGACGCCCGCAGCGAGTACGTCGTGCGCATCGCGGGGATCGTGCGGGAGCGGCCCGAGGGCACGGCCAACCCGGCGCTGTCCACCGGCGAGGTGGAGATCGGCGACTGCAGCACCGAGATCCTCAAGCGGGCCGAGCCGATGCCCATCCCGCTGCACGGCGACGTGGACGAGAACCTCCGACTGCGCTACCGCTACCTGGACCTCCGCCGGGCGCGCATGCAGCGCAACCTGCGCATCCGGGCTCGGGTCAACGCCGCCATCCGGGAGGCCATGGACGCGCAGGGATTCGTGGAGATCGAGACGCCGATGCTCGTGGCCTCCACCCCCGAGGGGGCGCGGGACTTCGTGGTGCCCTCCCGGCTGCACCCGGGCGACTTCTACGCCCTGCCGCAGAGCCCGCAGCTCTTCAAGCAGCTCTGCATGGTGGGCGGCCTCGACCGCTACTACCAGATCGCCCGCTGCCTGCGCGACGAGGACCTGCGGGCGGACCGGCAGTTCGAGTTCATGCAGCTCGACGCCGAGGCCGCCTTCGTGGGCGCCGATGAGGTCCTCGACTTCATCACCACCGCCGTCAGCCACACGGTGGACGTGGTGACCGGCTCCCCCTTGGGCGAGGTGCCGATCATCACCTGGAACGATGCCATGGAGCGCTACGGCAGCGACAAGCCCGACACCCGCTTCGGCATGGAGTTGATCGACTGCACCGACCTGTTCGCTGCAACGCAGGCGCGGGTCTTCCAGGTGCCGTGCGTCAAGGGCATCACGGTCGCCGGGGGGGCCGACATGGGCCGCAACCGGATCGATGAGCTGACCGCCGCCTGCAAACGCTGGGGGGCCAAGGGTCTGGCGTGGTTCAGGATCGGTGAGGCCGGCGAGGACGGTGCGCTGGCCCTCGACGGGGCGCTCAGCAAGTTCATGTCGCCCGAGGAGCAGGCGGCTCTGCCGCAGCGGCTGGAAGCCGCACCCGGCGACATGATCATGCTCATCGCGGATGAGCGGCGAGTGGCGAACCGGGTGCTGGGCCTGCTGCGCTTGGAGCTGGGGCGCCCGCCGGTGGCCGAGGGCGGCTTGGCGCCGCTGTGGGTCGTGGACTTCCCGCTGTTCGAGGACATCGACGAGGAGGGGAACCCGCAACCCGCCCACCACCCGTTCACGATGCCGCATCCCGACGATCTGGACTACCTCGTGCGGGGCGGCGGCGAATCGCTGCTGCGGGTGCGGTCTCAGGCCTACGACCTGGTGATCAACGGCTGGGAGCTGGGCTCGGGCAGCGTGCGGATCCACGACGCCGACATTCAGAGGCAGGTTTTCGCCACCCTCGGCATCGACGCGGACGAGGCCGAGCGCCGCTTCGGCTTCCTGCTGGAGGCCTTCGGCTACGGGGCGCCGCCGCATGCCGGGTTCGCCTTCGGCATCGACCGGCTGGCGGCGCTGCTGGCGGGCGAGGAGAACATCCGCGAGGTGATCGCGTTCCCGAAGACCCAATCGGGTGCCGACCCGCTGACGAGCGCGCCGGGTCCCGTCGAGCCTGCCCACTTGGCCGAACTCGGCCTTCGCCTCCGCCCCTCCTGAGGGCGCCGGCCTGTATGACCGGCGAATCTTCAGCAGACTCGTAGCCGATGGCCGACAGTCTGTTCGCCGACCGGGCCCGCCGCGAGGGGATACGCCGCCAACCCCTGGCGGCCCGCTTGCGTCCCCGGACCCTGGACGGGATCGTCGGCCAGGACCACCTGCTGGGTCCGGGCGCCCCGCTACGCCTGCTCATCGAGGCCGACAGGGTGTCGTCGCTGGTGCTCTGGGGACCGGCCGGCACCGGCAAGACGACGATCGCCGAGGTCATCGCCGCCAGCACCGCCAAAGCGTTTGTCGCCCGCAGCGCCGTTTCCGCCACCGTCAAGGATGTCCGCGCCGAGTTGGCTGCGGCCACCCAGCGCCTGGGCGAACACGGACAGGGCACCATCCTGTTCCTCGACGAGGTGCACCGCTTCAACAAGGCGCAGCAGGACGCCCTGCTGCCGGCGGTGGAGTCCGGGCTGATCGTGCTCGTGGGGGCGACCACGGAGAACCCCTACTTCGAGGTGAACCCGCCGCTGCTGTCACGCTCGACGCTTTTCCGGTTGCACCCCCTCGACGATGAGGCCCTGGGCGTGCTGCTGCAGCGGGGCCTGGAGGCGACAGGTGCGGGCGCCGCCCCCGACGCCTTGGAGCACCTCGTGACGCGGGCGGGGGGCGACGGGCGGGCCGCCCTGGGTGCCCTGGAGGTGGCCGTCGCCCTCGCCGGCGAGCGCGCCGAGCCACCCGAGGTGCGCCTTGCCGACGCCGAGGCGGCGGTCGACGCCGCCGCCATGGGGTACGGCATCGACGACCACTACGACGTGGCGAGCGCCTTCATCAAGAGCATCCGCGGATCGGATCCCGACGCCGGCCTGTACTGGCTGGCCCGGATGCTGGAGGCCGGCGAGGATCCCCGCTTCGTGGCACGGCGCCTGGTGATCCTGGCGTCGGAGGACGTGGGGATGGCCGATCCTCAGGGCCTGCTGGTGGCCGACGCCGCCGCCCGCGCCGTGGAGTACGTGGGGCTGCCCGAGGCCGCCCTGAACCTGGCGCACGCGGTCGTGTATCTGGCCACGGCTCCGAAGTCCAACCGGGTCACCGTCGCCCTGAGCCGGGCCCGCGAGGAGGTCCGCTCCCGCCGTGGCGAGGTGCCCCCGCATCTCCGCGACGCCCACTACCGGGGAGCCAAGGGACTGGGCCACGGCGAGGGCTACGAGTACCCCCACGACGACCCCCGCGGCTGGCGCCCCCAGCAGCACCGCCCCGACGAAGCCGGCGAAGGCGTGTACTACGAGCCGTCGCCCCACGGCGTCGAGCAGGAGATCCACGACCGCTGGCTGCGCGCCCGCCGGCAGCCGCCGCCGGGCGAGGAGCCCGAGGACCCCGTGCGATGATCGTGGTGGCCGCGGTGCCACCATGCACGAACAGCCGCCGGGTCAGGCGTACTGTCAAGCTACGCGGGAGCCCGATTGAGCATCGCAGGAGCACTTGTTGAGAGTTCGACTCGATCCGATGCGCATCGGCTCCTGGTGGTGCCGGGTCTCTCGATACCCGATGCGGAGGCCCTTCTCCCGCCGCTCGCTGGCGCTGCTCGCCGTCCTGGCGGCACTTCTCCTGGCAGTGGTGTTGTCCGACTTGCCCGGCATCGAGGCCCCGGGGGATGCACGCACCACCGATACGCCGGAGGCGCTGGCGCCCTCCGATGCGAACTCAACCTCGGCCGGGGTCACCGGAGAGAATGCCTCGACGCAAGGGACCGCGTCGGAAGCTCAGGGCACAACCGCGTCCACCGAACCGGAGCGCCATTGTCCACAGCGGATTCCGGAGGATCTTCGAATCACCGACACCTCTCCTGCGGCGGCCGGCATCGAGTTGTCGCAGGCGATGTACGACTGCGCCCACGAGGTCGGTCTGGCGTTCGCCACGAATACCGACGCGATCTCCACGCTGCTGTCCCGCGGGATTCGAGGCCCGCTGCTCCTAGTCGGTTCCTGGTTCGACGCCCCTCTGCTGGAAGAGATCAGGCGTCTCGCTCCGGAGCGGATCGTGGCCGCCGGGTTCGACCAGCGGATCCTTCCCCCCGCGCTCGCCGGCTTCGCCTTCGAACCGGTACCGGTGGATCAGCAGGCGACGTTCGCACCGCCCGAAGTGCCCTATGACCGCGTGTGGATCGTCGACGACGCTGAGGTGGCCGCGCCGTTGGCAGCCCTCGGCCACAGGATCGGCGTCGGGGTGGTCGCTCTGGCCGGTGATCTCCGAGCGGCCTCCCCGGAAGCGAGGGAGACGATCTCCGCCGCTTCGGAGGTGGAATTGCTCTCGGACTTCGGTGAGGATGCGGCTTGGCAGATGGACGTCATCCGTCGGGGCCATGAGATACCCGGCGGTGGGCTGGTTATGTTCGGATCCGAGCCCGGTCGCCGCCTCGTGGCCATGTACGGCCATCCGGAGTCGGCAGGCCTCGGAGTCCTGGGAGAGCAGGGCCCCGGCGGGGGCGTCGAACGCCTCGGTTCCATCGTCGCCGGCTACGACGCGGACGGTTTCCGCGTCCTGGGCACTTTCGAGGTCATTGCCACCGTCGCGTCCGCGGCCCCCGGTGCCGACGGGGACTATTCGAGGGTGACCGCTCTGGATGTGATCAGGCCCTGGGTCGAGGTCGCGGCCGCCAACGATCTGTACGTGGTCCTGGATCTGCAGCCGGGACGGACCGACTTCCTGACCCAGGCGAAGATCTACGAGGAGTTCCTTCGCCTCCCCCATGTCGGGCTCGCGCTGGATCCGGAGTGGAGACTCAAGCCGAACCAGGTCCACATGGTCCAAGTCGGAACGGTGGACGCGGCGGAGATCAACCAGGTCTCCGAGTGGCTGGCCGCTCTTGTGCGGGAGGAGGCCCTCCCCCAGAAGCTGCTCATCGTTCACCAATTCCATGTCTCCATGATCACGAACCGTCATAGGATCGAGACTCCCCCCGAGCTCGCGGTGCTGATCCACATGGACGGTCACGGCAGTCCAGGGACCAAGCAAGGCACATGGGATGTCCTGACCGCCTTGCCCGATGCTGGCGGGTTCTACTGGGGTTGGAAGAACTTCTACGACGAGGACTCCCCGATGGCCACGCCGGATCGAGTGCTGAACCTCACCCCGACGCCGGTGTTCGTATCGTTCCAATAGTGGCTACTGATTGCTGATCGACATGACGATGGCCCGCGCAATTCGATTCGCGATCGTACTTGGCGCGAGTCGCGCAATCCGGCCATCGGGAAGTCTCGCGATCCACTTGTCTGCCTTCGGCAGCGGCAGTGTGAATTCCGCGACCCCCGGGGATTGCAGATCGTCCATCGTCCACTTGCGAAAGCCGGATTGATCCGGGACTGACCACAAGATGGAAGGGCCGTGTCCGACTTTGCCTCCGGAGCGCAATTCGACGCTGCGGTAACCCGTCCATGCCAAGTAGCGACGGCTTGCCAATCCCGGCACGTCAGTCGATAGCCGGAATAACCAAGAGTTGCCCGCCGGATCCCCGCGCGATAGAGCGACGTAGTCGTCAAGCAGCAGTTCATCTTCGTACCAGTGTGTCGATACTTGGCCCATGTCGCCCAGATCTCGTCTGAGGGCATCGTCGACAAGCGAGAAGAGGAGACGCACCGCGTCGTTCCAGATTGCGACCTGGCGCTCTTGGGCCTTGCGCAGTTCCGCCTGTGTCCGGTCATAGCCCCGTTGGGCTGTCGCGGTGCGCTCAAGATCCCGGAGTGCGTCCTCGGCGCGCGCCAAGATCAACTCCGCGATTAGCCCTAGGTCGCCTCCGAGGTCGGACTCCGCTAGAGCTTCGTAGTATCGCGACCGATCCTTTCGGCGGATGATGATGCTCGGGAGGCCGGATCGGATCAGTTCCAGGTTCATGACCGCCCTCGCGGTCCGTCCGTTCCCGTCGCTGAATGGATGAATGTGAGCGAGCCATGTGTGTAGTACGACGGCTCGTAGGAGTGCAGGAGCGGACGAGTTCTTGCCCGACCACTCCTCCCAACCCTCCATGGAGGACATGACCTCCCCCCACGATCGGGGAGGCACATGAGGGGAGCCGGCAATGAGAACCTGTTCGGATCGGAAGAGGCCGGCTGTCGATCCGCCGAGAATCAAGGCGTGCAGTTCCTTTACCTGTGCAATATCGCTTGCCGTGTCGTCGTGGGCGAGTTCGACCATGCGCTCGAGTGCTCTCGACAGGTTGATCGCCGCTTCTGAGTAAGCCGGATCGTGTCCAGTGATCGTGACACCCCGCAGGATCGCCGCCTGAGTCTCGCCGACACTGAGCGTGCTTCCCTCGATCGCGTTCGACTCGGCGATCTGTTCAAAGCGCTTGTCGCCGAAGTAGGCGCGCAGGGTTTGTTCCGTGAGCCGTCCTTGGCTACGGAGTAAGTCCGCGCGCTGCTGGAGTCTTGCTGCCTTGTCGATGACCCAGCCGCCAGTGTCTTCAATGCTGTACGGGCTACCGGCAAGGTCGATAGTCATTGGAATCCCTTGCGTGCTTGACCGGGCGAGCCGCCGGTTCGGCGCTCCTTGACCCGGCTAGATTCGGCTTCACCCTACCGGTGAGCAGGTGCCGAAATGAACGATCCCCCGCCGGTTGATGTCCGCTGATCGAACTTGAGGGGCAGCCGCGCCGAGTGCAGCCGCGCCGCCCCCTGCCGCACCCACCACCACGACGACGACCCCAGCCGCGCCAGCGACGACGAACACCCCAAACCGCCCGCCCGGGTCCGGCCGCGCGACGGCTCGAAGCCGTTCGTGGCGGTGTCCATGTACGCGCGGTGGCTGAGACCTCATGAGACGACCAAGTCCAAGTGGTCGGTGGGAATGCCCGACGGCTCGGCGCATCGTATTCTGTCGGACCTCTCGGCCTTCATCGGAGACTTCGACCCCGGCACGCATCGGATCCTCGCCGCGGGCGACCTCAACATGGACTACAAACCGGCCGCTGCCGACCCTCTCACGGCCCGCGAGCGCACCGTCTTCGACCGGATGACGGCCCTCGGCCTAGAGTTCCTGGGGCCCCAGCACCCCAACGGCCGGCGGGCGGAGCCGACACCGGAGTGGCTGCCTGCCGACACCCGCAACGTGCCCACCTACCACACGGTGGCGAGGAAACCAGCGGACGCCAACATTCAACTCGACTACGTGTTCGCCTCACGCGGCTTCCACAACGAGGTCACGGCGCGCGCTCTGAACACCGTCGAAGAGTGGGGCCCCAGCGACCACTGCCGCCTGCTCATCGAGGTAGCCGCTGAGCAGGCGCGGTGGATCGCCCGATCCTCTCTGCGGGCCTCGCTGGCTCGGCTGTCCCCCTTAGGGGCTGAGGTCGGGCGCCGTCGGGTCCGGGGCCGGACCGGGGAGGTGGTCCAGCGCGGGGGAGCACAGCTCGTACTGCTCGGCGATGGTGCGTGGGTGGGCGGCGAGCGGGGAACGGACCCGCGCCGACCCTCCCACGGCGGGCCGGTGTCGCCCTCGCCGGGTACTCTGGGCCCGTGACTCGGCGTGAACTCGTCCTGGGCGCCCACCGCGAGGCCATCAAGGCCGCGGCGGCCGCCAACAAGGCCACCTCCATCGCGTTGGTGGGCTCGGCGGCCCGCGGCGATGACGGCCCCGCCAGCGACGTGGACTTCCTGGCCAGGTTCGAGACGGGGTCGTCCCTGTTCGACCTGGCGCGCCTCCAAGGCGCCCTCGCGGAGCTGCTGGGCGTCGATGTGGACGTCGTCTCTGCTGGCGGCCTCAAGCCCGACGAGTACGCGGGGCATCGGGCGATGCTCCTCGAGGCGATCATCCTTTGAACCCTCGCAGGCGAGTGGTTGGCCGAGGACCAAGGCCTCCCGCCCGGTTGGCTGAACGCCAGCGCCGCCGCCGGCAGGGCCTCCGACAATCGCGCAAGAATCCCGCGCGACAGCCCGTCGGAGCGGCTCGCCGGCTGACATTCTTTGGGGAGGACTCGCTATGGCCGGTGACGACGTTGCCCGGGAGCCGCTGATTGTTGTCGTGACCCGGCTGCAGTTGAGGGGCTGGCGGCACCTTCGGCGCTTCTTCGGGATCAACGGTGAGATCAAGGCCCAGCTGAGAGACGACCCTGGTGTGGTCCGCTATCGGCGGAGGGCCGACTTCCTGCGGCTGCGGTTCTACACCCAGTCCATCTGGCGGGAGCCCGCGGCGATCGACGACTTCGTCCGGTCCGGTGCCCACCTGCACTCGATGGTCGTCTTCGACGAGATCGCCGACCGAGCCGCCTCGGCGTTCCTGCGCTCAGAGGTGCCGGCTCCGAAGTTCCCGACCTGGCGCGAGGCTAGGAGGAGGCTCGCCTTCGGGGCCATGCGCTGATCGTGCCGAGAATTGCCCGCTTCACCGTCACGGCGCGCTCCACCCGGTTGGCGCACTGTCCGATTCTGACCTTGACGTATCGCTACCCGTGCTGTCGATCGCTGATCGAGAGGACGATGGCCCGGGCAAACGACTGGTGATCGCACTTGGAGCGAGTCGCGCAGTGCGGCTACAGTCTCCGGGATTGGTGTTGACCTTGGAGCACCCGGGAGTCCGAAACAGCATTCTGGAGGAGCGCCCTACGAATCCCGCCAAAGTCGCAAGGTCACGGCCGTTGGCCATCCACCGATTGAGTGCTCCGACGGGCGAGACGGCCTGCCGTCTCGATGAGACAAGGGGGATGAAATCAAATGAGGATCAAGCCACCGTCGTTGGTGGTTCTCTTGGCGGTCGTCTTCGCCATGGTCGCGGCTGCGTGTGGCAGCGGCGACGAGCCGGCGGCGGAAGAGACGACGGCGGCGACGGAGGCCGCGACGACGACTCAAGCGCCCGAGGTCACCACGACGACCGCGGCGCCCGAGGTCACGACGACGACCGCGGCGCCCGAGGTCACGACGACGACCGCGGCGCCCGAGGAGACCACGACCACCCCGTCGGCGCTGACGGAGGCCGACCTGATCGACGTCGGCGCCGAGCCCGGCTCGGGTGAAGGCATCAAGATCGGATACATCTCGCTCGGCGACTCCATCCCGTTCGTGAAGCTCGTCTCCGACAACATCCGCGAGCAGGCCGAGATCGCCGGTGCCGAATTCGTGTTCTGCGACGGCGAGGTGGATCCGACCAAGTCGCTCGAGTGCGCGCGCACGCTCGGTGTTCAGGAGGTTGACGTGGTCATCAACTTCAACCTGTTCGAGGATGCCGCTGCGGAGATCTGTGAGGCATACGGCAACAAGCCGACCATCTCGATCGACATCCACCAGACGTGCGAGACCTCGTTCTTCGGGGCGGACAACTTCCGGGCGGGCTTCATGACCGGAGCCTCGACCGGACTTCACATCCAGGCCGACTTCGACTGCGAGTACGACGAGTTCGTGCTGCTCAACGCGTTGGCCGCGGGTCAGGTGGTCATCGAGCGCGGAGACGGCGCCGTCGCGGGGTTCGAGGAGATCTGTGGGGAGATCCCCGAGGACAAGTTCACGTTCGTCGACGTGCCGTCGATCGCCGTGGACGAGGCGAGGGTGAACTTCGGTGACTGGCTCACCACTCACCCCGATGCCGAAGTCATCGCCGTCGCCTCGACCAACGACGACATGTTCCTCGGCGCCATCGCGGCGACTGAGGCGGCGGGTCGGGACGGTCAGGTCTTCGGCACCGCGCAGGGAGCAGACGAGAGTTCTTGGAACCGGATCGTCTGTGACGAGAGCTGGGTCGCCGACACGGCGTACTTCCCGGAGCGGTACGGGCGGACGACGGTTCCGGCAGCCATCGCGGCGGCTCAGGGGATCCCGATCCCGGATCCGTTGTTCGTCAACCACATCGTGCTGACGAACAACCCCGCGATCCTGGGAACGGACCTTTTCCCGACTGCGCCGTTCACCGACTTCTATCCAGACCAGACCTGCGGCTAGCGGGCTAGCGACCGAGATTCGATGGAAGCCTGAGTGCACAAGGACCCCGGGCCCTTTCCAGCGAAGGGCCCGGGGTTCCCTTTTCAACAGGACGAAGGATGGCCCCACCGAGGTGCTGACGTAGGAGATCAACGGTGAGGACAACCAAGGCGTCGAGTCCCGCCAACACCGCTGAGCCGGACGTTCGAACCCGATCGCGGCTCGGGCGCGTTCCGGAGTGGGCCGCATTGCTCGTGGTGCTGCTCGCCCTCGGCACCTTTTTCTCGATCCAGTCGGAATTCCTCCTGAGACCGAACAATCTGGTCAACGTCGTCACCAACGTGGCGGTGCTCGGGATCATCGCCGCCCCTGCGACGATGCTGCTCATCGCCGGACAGGTCGACCTGTCGGTCGCTTCCTGCGCCGTGTTCGTCGGGATGGTGATGGCGAATGTGGCCCCCACGTCGATGACGCTGGCCATCTTCGCCGCGATCGGCGCCGGCCTCTTGGTGGGGATCATCAATGCGGTGGGGGTGGTCGTGCTCCGGGTCAATTCGATCATCACAACCCTGGCGACGCTCGCCGCTTTCCGGGGCGCCGCCAAACTGGTCTCCGGAGGCCAGACGCTCATTCTCGACGGGTTCGGTGGGCTCGGGACCAACCGAATCCTGAGCGTGCCACTCTCGGCGTACATGTTCGCCTTCGTCGCGTTGCTCTACCACCTGGTCCTGCGATACACTAGGTTCGGGAAGCACATCTACGCAATGGGCGGCGACGATCGGGCCGCCCGCCTCGCCGGCATCAAGGTCAGTAGGAACATCGTCGTCGGTTTTCTGCTGTCGGCGGTGAGCGCGATCCTCGCTGGCCTGATCCTGGTGTCACAGCTCGGGGCCTCGTCACCTATCGCCGCTCAGGGGCTCGAGCTGCAAGTGATCACCGCGGTCATCCTGGGCGGCGCCAGCCTCAGCGGCGGCCGCGGCTCCATGATGGGCACGATCGTCGCGGTCTTCATCATCGGACTGCTCGACAACGGCCTCAACTTGCTGAGCGTGCAGTCGTTCTGGCAGGAGATCATCCTGGGAGCCCTCCTGCTGTCGGCGGTCGCCTTCGACCAGTTCAGGATCAGGGTGAGCCAGCGGTGACCCGACGAGTTCGGTGGCAGGAGCGTGCATGACTGAGACTGCGCCATTCATCCAGACGGTCACCGGCCCCGTCGCGCCCGGGGAGCTCGGCGTGACGATGCCCCACGAGCACGTCTTCCTGCACAACCCGTCGTTCGTCGAGCCGCAGGAGGCGTCGGAGCGCTTCCGGGCCCACGAGCCGGTGTCGGAGAGCAACATCGAATGGGTCCGCCAGTACTGGACCAGCAACGTCGACAACCTCCAGCTGTACGACGAGGAGGTCGCCATCGAGGAGGTGCGGCGGTACTACCGAGCCGGCGGCGACGCCATCGTCGACCCGACGACGCGGTGGATCGCACGCGACCCCAGGGCGCTGTTCCGGGTCTCGCGGGCCACCGGGGTCAAGATCGTCGCCGGCACCGGGTTCTACGTCGCCGAGACCCACCCCGGCGACATGGACCGACGATCCGACGCCGACCTGGCCGCCGAGATGATCCACGAGCTCACCACCGGGATCGACGACACCGGCGTCAAGGCCGGGCTCATCGGCGAGATGGGCTGCTACTGGCCGCTGCGGGACGCGGAACGCAAGGCACTGCGCGCCGCCGCCATCGCTTCGCTGGAGACGAACGCCGCGGTGATGGTGCACCCGGGCCGCGATCCTGCCGCCCCGGCCGAGATCATCGACGTGCTCACCACCGCCGGCATGGACACGAGCAGGATCATCATCGCCCACATCGACCGGACCGTCCTCGAGCCGAAGGAGGTCCTGGACCTCGCCGAGACCGGCGTCTACCTGGAGTACGACATCTTCGGCCAGGAGACCTCCATGTTCCCCACCGTGGGCGTGATGACCGACGCCGGGCTCGTGCCGAGGCGTCCGGCCGGGCTGTCGATGCCGAACGACGCCGAACGTCTCGACCGGGTGGATCTCCTGGTGGAGCACGGGTTCGCGGAACGGGTCCTCATGTCGATGGACATCTGCACCAAGCACCGTCTGCACCGCTACGGCGGGCACGGCTACGACTACATCGTGGAGCACATCGTCCCCTGGATGCGGAGGCGGGGCACGTCTCAGGACGTTCTCGACACGATCCTGCGAGCGAACCCGCAGCGGGTGTTCAGCATGACCGGCGCCGGTGGGCCCTGAGGAATGCCTCGGCTGAGAGCGGGCGTGATCGGAGCCGGCTCGTGGGCCGTCGCCTCCCACATCCCCAACCTCCTGAAGCGCACCGACGACGTCGCACTCGTCGGCTTCGCGCGGCCCGAGCAGGCGCTGATCCCGTGGATCACCGAGCAGTTCGGGTTCGAGCGCGGCGTCACCGATCACCGCGAGCTCCTCGAGATGGGCTTGGACGTATGCATCGTCTCCAGCCCCAACCGGTACCACTACGAGCACGCCAAGGCCGCGATGGAGGCGGGTGCCCATGTGATGGTCGAGAAGCCGTTCACGATCGACCCCGCCGATGCCTGGAATCTCGTCGAGACGGCCGAGCGGCTCGGGCGACACCTCGTCCTGGCGCTCGGTTGGAACTACAAGCCGATGGTGGCCCGCGCCAAGGAACTGGTCGAGGAGCACGGGGGCTTCGGCGAGGTGGAGCACGTGACGGTCGACATGTCCTCGGCGGCGCGCGAGCTGCTCGCCGAGGCCCGGTCGTACGACGCGGGGTCGCCGGTGGCGACGGCGCGGCCCGAGACCTACACAGACCCCTCGCTCTCGGGGGGCGGATACGCCCAGGCCCAGGTGTCGCACGCACTCGGCCTGGCGCTGTGGTTGGCCGAGGACCTGCGGGCGTCCGAGGTGTTCTCCATGATGACGGCGCCCCTCGAGGCGCCCGTCGAGCTCCACGACGCGATGACCGTCCGGTTCGCCAACGGGGCCATCGGCACGGTCTCGGGGACTTCGTGCCACCTGGGGTACCGCGGCAACAAGCACGTCCTGTCGGTGCGCATCATCGGGTCCGAAGGAATGCTTTCAGTGGATCTGGGGCGTGAGTTCGTCCACTGGTTCGGCGGCGCCGACCAGGACATCGACGTAGAGCTCGACGACCGCGCCGGGGACTACGACTGCGACGGCCCGGTGCACACGCTGATCGACCTCGCCCTGGGACGCGACACCCGCAACCGGTCACCGGGACACGTCGGGGCGAGATCGGTGGAGATCACAGAAGCCGCCTACCGGAGTGCCGCCGCGGGAGGCGTGGCGACGGTGCGCTGACGCCCGGCCGAGCGCCTGCGACCGCAACCGTTGCCGACTCGCCCCGCACTAGGTCATCACCCACCCTCCGGTGACGTCGAGGCTCGCTCCGTTGATGTAGGACGCATCGTCGGAGGCCAAGAACGCGATGACCGCAGCCACCTCCGATCCCTCCCCCAGCCGGCACAGCGGGCTGGCGGCGAGCACCGATGACTCGAGATCGGGATCCTTGACGAACTGGCCGCGAGCCATCGGGGTGTTGATTGCCCCGGGGAGCACGGCGTTCACGGTGACGCCGGACCGGCCGTAGTTGCGGGCGAAGTTCTTGGTGATGCTGACCATGCCTGCCTTCGAGGCCGAGTAGACGCACGACTGCGAGATGCCGCCCGTCCGGGCGCCGACGCTCGACACGTTGATGATCCGGCCCCAACCGCGCTCCGCCATGCCGGCGACGGCCGCCACCGAGAGCACGAACGGGGCCCGGAGGTTGACCGCCATCGTCCGATCGAACTCGTCGTCGCTGATCTCGTCGACGGGCTTCTCGACCAGGATCGCCGCATTGTTCACCAGGATGTCGACCGCCCCGATCCCGGCGACGACCCGCCGACAGGTGTCGGTGTCGGCCAAGTCGGCCTGGATGGCTTCGAAGCTGGCATCGGGTTGGGGCTGCACATCGAGCCCGTGGACTCGATGTCCTGCGGCGGCGAGTGCCTCGGCGGCGGCCCGACCAATCCCCTGCGCACTGCCGGTGACGAGGGCGGTCCTGACTATGAGACTGGCCTTTCCGTGAGAGCGACGACGAGTGCCGAGCCTGATCGCCTAGTTGTGCCGCGCCGTGTCGACCTCGCCCAGGGTGACGCCCGTGATGAGGTCGACGAGGTCTCGGGGCGTCGTCTCGGACAGGTCGCGGATCTCCCCGATCATGGCGCCGTGACGCATGACCACGACCCGGTCGCAGACCTCGAGCACGTCGTGCATGTTGTGGCTGATGAGCAGCACCGCCACTCCTTCGTGGCGAAGCCGCTTGATGAGACTCAGCACGAGCTCCGTCTGCTCGACACCTAGGGCGGCGGCGGGCTCGTCGAGCAGGACGATGTGATGGCCCCACAGCACCGCCCGCCCCACCGACACCGCCTGTCGTTGCCCGCCGGACAGGTGGGTGACAGGGGTACGCACCGATGGGATCTCGATGTGCAGCCGGTTGAGGTTCTCTCGCGTGTCGCGTTCCATGCCGCGGCGGTCGAGCCAGCCGAGGGCGCGCAAGAGGGGGAACCGCGTCGGCTTCTCGCGGCCGAGAAACATGTTCGACGTGACATCGAGGACATCGACCAGCGCCAGGTCCTGATGCACCGTCTCGATGCCCAGGTCGCGTGCATCCTGTGGTTGTTCGATCTTCACCAGTTCCCCGTCGACGAGGATCGCGCCTTCGTCGAAATGCAGGCCACCGGAGATGCAGTTGACGATCGTGCTCTTGCCAGCGCCGTTGTCGCCGAGCAGGCCGACCACCTCGCCGCGATCGACGGTGAAAGAGATGTCGCGCGCCGCCCGCACCGCGCCGAAGGACTTGCTCACGCCGCGCAACTCGAGAGCGGGGGTCACTGCCGGCGCCGCAGTCGTCATGGCTTCTGGAAGAAGGTGATGCCGATGTGGTGCACACCGACGGGATCGGTCGCCCCATTCACCACGTCACGTAGCCCCCTCCGATGTTGATGGCCTGGCCCGTCAGCCTGGAAACGTTATCAAAGCGGATCCCGCGCCAGTAGTGGGCCGACCGAACAATGTCCTGGCCGACACTCGATCCACCCCTCTCAGTCGCCGGGGACCCGGGGGGTATCCTTGGCGATCGCCCAAGGGTGACGGCCCAGGCAGCGGCTTTCTGAGGAGGTGCTGGCGTGTTCCGGGAGCCTTCGACTCTCTTGTCGCACGAGAGGTCCGGAGCCGTCGCGCCCGAGCGGAGGTCCGAATTGTGAGTGGTGGCGAGCTTGCCGTGGTTCTGGCCTGTGTGGCCTTGGTGGTGGCGGTGGCGGTCCTCGGTGCCGTGGGGGTCGGCATCAGCCGGTCGCTGAAGGAGTTGCGCCGCCTGCTGGGTGAGATTCGCCGCGACCTGCTGCCCGCCGTGCGGCGCATCGAGGAGGCGTCGGGGAGGGTGACCGGCGAGGTGCAGCGGGTCGGGGGGCTGCTGGACGTGGCCGAGGCGGTGTCCGAGAGGGCCGACTCTCTGTCGCGGGCGACATACCGGGCACTCGTGGAGCCGTTCGCCGCGGTCGCCTCGCTGTTGCGCCGCGCCGCCCCCTCCCGGCCCACCGCCGCCGGCGGCGGCGAGCCGCCCCCCACGGGTTCGGGCGACAGGGGCGCTGCCGCGGTCCCCAGAGCTTCGCGGCGGGCCCCCTGGGCGCGCCGCCTGGCCACGTATCTGCTGCGCGCCGGCTACCGGGCCGCCGCCGCGCTCATCGGCGCCCGGTTGGCCGCCGCGCAGGTCCAGCAGCGCGGCGCGGCCGCCCGGCTGGCCGCCGCGCAGGTCCAGCAGCGTGGCGCGGCCGCCCGATCCGACCGCCGGGGCACCACGACCCGCGGCGGGGGTGACGCTGGCGTCGGCGCTGCGTCCCGCGCTGCCGCCGGAGCGGGCCGCGAGACCGCCGCCGGCGACCCGACCGGCCCGGCCCGCCAACTCGTCGAGTCGATCCGGGAGGTCACCCGCGAGATCTCCGAGGCCATGGAGGAGGGCCGCCAGGCTCTGCGCACCGCGCGCCGGACCGGCGGCCGGCCCGAGTAGCACCTTCGGTCCCTCGGGCAATACCCTCGACCCGGAATCCTGCTCCCCGGAGCGGGCCGCACGAACGACCCCAGCCCCACGCCATGTCTGGAACCACAGCACGCGAGCTGCGCAGCATCTTCACCGGCTTCTTCGCCGAGCGCGACCACACGGTCGTCCCCTCGGCCAGCCTGATTCCCTACGACCCTACGCTGCTGTTCACCGTCGCCGGGATGGTGCCGTTCAAGTCCTATTTCGTGGGAACCGAACCGTCGCCCTACAAGCGGGCCACGACGGTGCAGAAGTGCGTGCGCGCCGGCGGCAAGCAGAACGACCTCGACGAGATCGGCCGCACCCGCCGGCACCTCAGCTTCTTCGAGATGCTCGGCAACTTCAGCTTCGGCGACTACTTCAAGGAGGACGCCATCGCCTGGGCCTGGGAGCTCGCCACCGAGCGCCTCGGGTTCGACCCCGAGCGGCTCTGGATCACGGTCCACCTCAGCGACGACGAGGCCGCCGAGATCTGGCATGACGCCGTGGGCGTGCCCGCCGAGCGGATCCAGCGACTGGACGAGGACAACTTCTGGCGCATGGGTGACACCGGCCCCTGCGGGCCGTGCTCGGAGATCTTCTTCGACAAGGGCGAGGCGTACGGGCCCGGCGGCGGGCCGGCGCACGGCGGCGACGAGCGCTACGTGGAGTTCTGGAACCTGGTGTTCATGCAGTTCGAGCAGCAGGCCGACGGCTCGATGGTTCCCCTGCCCAGACCCAGCATCGACACCGGCGCCGGTCTGGAGCGGGTCCTGACCCTGCTGCAGGGAGTGGACTCGGTCTTCGAGATCGACGAGATGGCGCGGTTGGTCGCCAAGGCCTCCGAACTTTCCGGTGTGCGGCTCGGCGATTCCGAATCCTCCGACGTGTCGCTGCGCATCCTCGCCGAGCACGCCCGCACGATGGCGTTCCTCATCGGCGACGGCGTTTTCCCGTCCAACTCCGAGCGCGGCCACGTGCTGCGCCGGATTATGCGCCGCGCCATCCGTCACGCCTACCTGCTGGGTGTGAACAGCGTCGTGACCCCCCTCCTGGTGGACGAGGTGGTCGAGATCATGGGCCATGATTACCCCGAACTGCTCGGCAACCACGCCTTCATCCGCGACGTCACCGAACGGGAGGAGGTGCGCTTCCGGGAGACCCTCGGGAAGGGCTCGGTGCTGCTGGACGAGGCGCTGGCGGGCCTCGAGGCGGGCGAGCCGCTGGGGGGCGGCGTGACGTTCCTGCTGCACGACACCTACGGATTCCCCTTCGAGGTGACCGAGGAGATCGCCCGCGAGCGAGGCGTGGAGTTGGACAGCGAGGGGTTCGAGGCCGAACTGGACCAGCAGCGTCGCCGGGCCCGGGAGGACTTCGCCGCTCGCTCCACCGCGGCCTCCGATCTGAGCGTCTACCTGGAGGTGCTGGAGGAGTTCGGCGAGACCGAGTTTGTGGGCCGAGACCGCGACGAGTCAACCGGGCGGGTGCTGGTGGTGACCGAACTGGGCGTCGTGTTGGACCGCACCCCGTTCTACGCCGAGGCCGGCGGGCAGATCGGCGACACCGGCAACCTCTACCTGGACGGGAGCGACGAGGCGCTGCCGGTCAGCGACACCACCTACGTGGTGACGGGCCTGCACCTGCACCACGTCGAAGGTGCGATGGGCCGGCTGCGGCCCGGCCAGAGCGTGCGTGCGGTCATCGACGGCCGGCGGCGGGCCGGTATCCGTCGTCACCACACCGGCACGCACATCCTGCACTGGGCGCTGCGAGAGGTGCTGGGCACGCACGTCAAGCAGCAGGGGTCGCTGGTGGCGCCCGACCGGCTGCGTTTCGACTTCAGCCACTACAGCGGCCTCAGCGGCGACGAGATCGCCGCCATCGAAGACGTCGCGAACGCCGAGATCCTCGACAACCCGGCGTGCCGGCACTACGAGACCTCGATGGAGGAGGCCAAGGCGGCGGGAGCGATCGCCTTCTTCGGCGACAAGTACGGCGACACCGTGCGGGTGCTGGAGGCCGGCCCCAACTCCATCGAACTCTGCGGCGGCACCCACGTGCGGGCGCTCGGCGACATCGGGCCGCTGAAGATCATCTCGGAAGGATCGATCGGGTCGAACATCCGTCGCCTCGAGGCTGTGTGCGGCCACGGCCCGATCCAGCGGCTGCGCCGCGCCGAATCACGGCTGGACGAGGCTGCCGGCGTGCTGGGCGTGCCGCCCGAGGAGGTTGTGGAGGGCGCGGGACGCTGGGCGGGCGAGTTGAAGGCCCTCCGGGACGAGTTGAAGGGCCTGCGGCGGCAGGCGGCCGGCGACCGGGCCGGCGACCTGGCCGCAGCGGCCGACGGCGGCTTGGTGGTGGCCCGCATCGACGGCGTCGACCGCAACGAGTTGCGCGACCTGGCCGTCACGGTGCGCGACCGCGACGGCGTGACAGGGGTGGTTCTGGCGACCGCGCCGGCGAGCGGCGGCGTGGCGTTCGTGTCCGCGGTGGTGCCCGGCGCCGGCTGGCACGCCTCGGACCTGCTGGGCGACGCCCTCAAGCTGGTCGGCGGGGGAGGGGGCCGCAATCCCGACTTCGCCACGGCCGGCGGCAAGGACGCCGCAAACCTCGACGCGGCCCTGGACCTGGTGCGTCGGGCGGCTGCAACTCAGCGGGACAACGTCTGAGCCCTCGTTCGTCGTTCCGGCGGAAGCCGGAACCCAGGGATCGGCACGGCCCCGAACCTCGACACCGGTCGGACCGCCGGAGAATGGATTCCGGCCCCGGATCGAGTCCGGGGCAGGCTCTGCACCGGAATGACGGGTGGCTCCAGAGCGTTGCCTCCCGGCCCGGTCAGCGGAGCGCCAGGGCCTGCTTCGTGGCCTCCACCATGGCGTCGACCGGCGCGTCGGTGCCGGTCCACAGCTGGAAGGCCCGGGCAGCCTGGTGCACCAGCATGCGCACGCCGTTGAAGGCGCGCAGACCGCGCTCCCGCGCCGCGGCCAGCAGGGCCGTCTCGGCCGGCTCGTAGACGAGGTCCACGAGTAGCTGGTCGGGCCGCAGCAGCTCCGGATCCAGGGGCATCGCGGCGCCGCTGTGGCCGCGCATCCCCAGCGGGGTGGCGTTGACGACGAGATCGAAGCCGCCCACCTCGCCCGGCTCGGCGACACGCCCCCGATCTCCCGCCAGCGCGGTGGCGATCACGGCGTTCGGGGCGGTGCGGTTCACGATCGCGACCTCCACCGCCCCGGCGTCGGCCAGCGCCAGGGTCACCGCCCTGGCGGCGCCGCCGGCGCCGAGCACCACGCAGCGAGTTCCCGCCGGCGACCAGCCGGCCTCATCAGCCAGGGCGTCCACGAAGCCACCGCCGTCGGTGTTGTGGCCCACCAGCCGCTCGCCGTGGCGTGCCACGCAATTCACGGCGCCCAGCAGGCGCGCCGCGGGCGAGAGATCGTCGACCGCGGCGGCGACCGCCGCCTTGTGCGGCATCGTGACGGAGAGGCCCTCGATCCCTAGCGCCCGCGCCCCCGCCAGCGCATCGGGCACCCGCCCTTCGGGCACCTCGCAGGCCAGGAACACCCAATCCAGCCCGCAGGCGGCGAACGCGGCGTTGTGGATGACCGGCGACAGCGAGTGGCGGACCGGGTCGCCGATCACGATCGCCAGGCGGGTGTGGCTGCTGAGGCCGGCCGGTTGTGTCATCAGAACACCCCCCGGGCGCGGGCGTCGGCCGCCCGCACCAGGAACTCGTCGTAGTCCTCGGTGAAGAACAGTGTGCCGTCCCTCTCGACGAGTACGAAGTACAACCACTCTCCCGGCTCGGGGTTCATGGCAGCGGCCAGCGACTCCCGGCCGGGCGCGGCGATCGGCGTCGGCGGCAGGCCCGAGAACCTGCGGGTGTTGTAGGGCGAGTCCACGTCGAGGTCTGTGAGCGTCAGCGAGCTCTTGCGCCGGCCGATGGCGTACAGCACGGTGGCGTCCATCTGCAGGGGCATGCCGGCATTGAGGCGGTTGTAGATGACCCGCGCCACCTTCGGGCGGTCCTCGGAGCGCGCCGCCTCCGCTTCCACGATCGAGGCGGCCACCAGCAGCTGGTAGGGCGTGAGGCCGATGCGCTCGAGGGCGTCGTCGTAGCCGACCTGGGCTGCGACGGTGTCGAACTGCTCCACCATCCGTCGCAGGAGGGCGCGCTCGTCGCTCACGCCCGCTTCGTCCACCTGGTAGGTGTCGGGGAACAGGACGCCTTCGAGGCTGTCGATCCCGACGGGCATGTACCGGGACCGGATCTGCCCGTCGCTGAGCGCGGCCTGCAGCTCGGCGGGGTCGAACTCCGGCAGGGAGTCCAGCAGCCGGTCGGCGATCTCGCCGAGCCACAGACCTTCGGGAATCGTGATGCTCTCGAAGGCCGGCGGGATCGGCCCAGCCTCCAGGATGGCCCGGGCCTGATCCACCGACATGTTCTCGGCGAAGTAGTAATCCCCGGCCTGGAGGCTCTCTGCGTCGCGCCACCAGAGGCGGGCGATAGTGGCGTTGGCCACGACGCCCTCGTTGGCCAGGATCCTGGCGATGTCATTGACGCCGGCGCCGTTGGGGATCTCCACCAGGAAGCGGCCCTGCGGCTCGCCCGGCGGGTCGAGCTGGCGCTGCAACCACGAGTTGCCCCACCAGTAGGCGCCGCCGAGCACGAGCGCCAAGCCGCCCGCCAGCACCAGCAGGCGCCGCCAGAACCCCCAGGGGCGCCGGAAGCGGGTCCAGGCGTCGTCGCCGAAGAACAGGGCCTCGTCCTCGGCGATCGCCTCGGGGTCCAGGAGCATGTCGCCGGGAGCGGGATCGAGTTGGGCCCCGGCGTCCGGAACCGGTGGGGTCACCGTGGGCGGCACCGGGGCGGCATCAGCGGCCTCGCCGGGGAGGAGCGGGTCGATCCCGGGCGAGTCGCGATCGCTGTTCACGTGGTCGGGGGTTCGTGGCGGCGGGCATCCAGCCAGGACTGCAGCAGCACGGCAGCAGCCACCATGTCCACCACCTGGCGCCGCTTGGATCCGCGCACCTCGCCCATGTCGAGGTGCTGCTCGGCCGCGGCGGTGCTGAAGCGCTCGTCGTAGGTTTCCACCGGGACCCCGACCGCCGGTGCCAGCCGCGCGATCTCGGCGCGGGCGGCGCGGGCGGCCGGACCCATGGATCCGTCCAGCGAGATCGGGAGCCCCACCACGACCACCGCCACGTTGCGCTCGGCCACCACCTCGGCGATGGCGGCGTGGTCCTGGGCCTCCGACCCGGTCCGTTCCAGGACCTCGAGAGGCGTGGCGATGCGGCCCTCGGAGTCGCTCAGCGCCAGCCCCACCCTGCGTGTCCCCAGGTCGACGCCCAACGCTCGCACGTACCCGACGGTACCGCTTCGGGACGCCGCTGCCGGGGAGGGTGGGGCGGTACCGGTAGCCTCGGATCCGTGCGTCACATTGCGCTCGTGGGGATGATGGGCTCGGGCAAGTCCGAGACGGGGCGGAGGCTGGCGCTCGTGCTGGGGCGGCGTTTCGTGGACTGCGACGAGCTGGTGGCCGCCGGGGCGGGCCGCTCGATCCCGGAGATCTTCGAGGCCGAGGGAGAGGCCGGGTTCCGCCGCCGCGAGAGCGAGACGCTCGCCGAGGTGCTGGCGAGCGCCGAGCCCTTGGTGGTGGCCACCGGCGGCGGCGTGGTGACCGTCGCCGCCAACCGTGCCCGGCTGGCCGGCGCCGTGGTCTGCTGGCTGAGGGTGCGGCCCGAGGCGCTGGCCACCCGGCTGGGTGACGGCTCGGGGCGCCCGCTGCTGGCGGGAGCGGAGGACGACGAGGCGCTGATGGCGAGACTGCGCAAGCTGACAGTCGAGCGCGACCACTGGTACGACGAGGTTGCCGACGTCGTCCTGGACGCCGATGAGCTTTCCGCGCTCCAGGCGGCCTCCGCTCTGGTGACACGCCTGACCCGCGTCCGCGGGTGGATGACGACCGGCGAGGGTGATGCCGAGGACGGCAGCGGCCACCGGGAAGGCGGTGGCGAGAGGGGCGAGGACGAGACGGGTGAGGACGGGACCGGGCCTGCCCGCATCCGTGTGGGGCTCGGCGAGCGCTCCTACGACGTGCTGGTGGGACCCGGCGTGCGGCACCGGCTGGCCGCCGAACTGGCTGCCTGCATGCCGGCGACACCCCGCCGGGTCGTCGTCGTGACCTCCGACGGCATCGGGGTGGAGGTGGACCCCGGCGAAGGCTCCGCCGCCGAGACGTTCACCATCCCGGCGGGGGAGCGGTTCAAGTCGTTGGCCACCGTCGAGGATCTCTGCCGGCGCTTCGCCCGCTTCGGCCTCACGCGCGGCGACGCGGTGGTGGCGGTCGGGGGCGGTCTGGTCACCGACGTAGCGGGGTTCGCCGCCGCCGTCTACCACCGGGGCACCCCCGTGGTCTTCGTCCCCACCACGCTGCTGGGCCAGATCGACGCGGCCATCGGCGGCAAGACCGGCGTGAACCTGCCGGAGGGCAAGAACCTGGTGGGAGCCTTCTGGCAGCCGTCGCTGGTGCTCTGCGACAGCGAGGTGCTGGCCACGCTGCCCGCTGCGGAGTACCGCTCGGGGCTCGGCGAGATGGCCAAGTACCACTTCCTGGCCGGCGACGACTCGGGGCCGGGTGCCGCCGCCATGGCCGAACTGCCCCTCGAGCAGCGCATCGCCCGCTGCGTGCGGCTCAAGGCAGAGATCGTGGCCTCCGACGAGCGCGAGTCGGGGCGGCGGATGCTGCTGAACTACGGGCACACGCTGGCCCACGCGCTGGAGATCGCCGGTGGCTTCGGTCTGCGCCACGGCGAGGCTGTGGCCGTGGGCCTGGTCTACGCCGCCGAGGTTGCGCGACGGCTGGGGCGCATCGACGGCGATAGGGTGGCCGAGCACCGGCAGGTGGTGAGCGCCTACGGTCTGCCGGCCTCGCTGCCGGCGGGCACCGAGGCCGGCGAGCTCATCGACCTGTTCGGCCGGGACAAGAAGGCCGTCGGCGAGCTGACCCTCGTCCTGGACGGTCCGCGCGGGCTCGAACCCGTGCGCGGCGTGGACCGGGTCGCGCTGGCCGAAGCCCTGGAGGCAATCAGATGAACCAGACTTCCCCCCCTGTTCCTGTGATCCTTCTGCTGTCGGGCCCCAACCTGCAACTGCTGGGACGGCGAGAGCCGGAGGTCTACGGCACCGACACCCTCGACGACCACGTGCGCACGGCCACCGCCGCTGCGGCCGAGGCCGGCTTCGCCCTCGAGCACGCCCAGTCCAATCACGAGGGCGACCTCGTGGACGCCGTGGGCGGGGCGGTCGGCCGCGTCGCCGCCATCGTCATCAACGCCGGCGCGCTGTCGCACTACTCGCGCGCCCTGCAGGACGCCCTGGCGGCCTTCGAAGGTCCGGTTGTGGAGTTGCACCTCTCCAACCCGTACACCCGCGACGCCTGGCGGCAGGCTTCGGTGGTCGCCCCGGTCGCCGACGGACTGATCTGTGGTTTCGGCGGGCTGGGCTACCGGCTGGCCGTCGAGGCCGCCGCAGAGTTGGCGGGTGGCTGAGATGGCGCCGGATACGGCGACTCCCGCGGGGTCGCCACCGATCGCGGCCGACCTGCCGCCGCTGCGCGTCGGCGGCAGGGCCGCGAGCGTGCGGGAGATCCTCGCCGAGGGGGTCGAGGTGGCCCCCGTCAACGACACCGAGGGCAACGGCTCCGACGTCGTGGCGGTCGAGGCGCTGGTTCTCACCAACCTGGCGAACGGGCGCTGGCTCACCGGCTTCAGCGGCTCCGCCATGGTCGTGGTGCTCACGGCGGACGATCTGCTGGTGATCACCGACGGCCGCTACGCCACGCAAGCACCCGTCGAGCTGTCAGCCGCCGGCGTCGAGGGCAGGGTCGTCATCGCCAACCGCGGCAGCGAGCAGCAGGAAGCGGCCGCCGGGGCCGTTGCCGGGCTGGGGCGCATCGCCCTCGAGGCCGACAACGTGAGCTGGTCCCGCTACCGGAGATTCGCCGGCGAGTGGTTCGGCGGCGCCGAGTTGGTGCCGTCGACCGGCGTGATCGAGCGTCTGCGCCGCCGCAAGTCGCCCGAGGAGGTGGCCCGCGTGGCCGCGGCGGCCGCAGTGGCCGACGGCGCCCTGGCCGAGGTGCTGCCGCGCCTCGCCGAGCGGCCCACCGAGGGTGACGTGGCCGCCGAACTGGACCATCTCATGCGCCGCCGGGGCGCCTCCGGCTCGGCGTTCGACACCATCGTGGCGGCCGGCGAGAACAGCGCCCTGCCCCACGCCCGACCGGGCCCGCGCCGCATCGAGCCCGGGGATCTGGTGGTCATCGACTTCGGGGCGATCATCGACGGCTACCGCTCCGACATGACCCGCACGGTCTGCGTTGGCGAGCCGCGGCCCCCCGGTGGGAGGGTCTATGAGGTGGTGCGGGCATCGCAGCAGGCCGGCGTCGAGGCCGTCGCCGGCGGTGTGCCCTGCGCGGACGTGGACGCGGTCTGCCGCGAGGTCATCAACGACGCGGGCTGGGGTGAGGCCTTCCTGCACAGCACCGGGCACGGGGTGGGTCTCGACATCCACGAGGCGCCCAGCCTCAGCAGCCGCAGCGACGAGGTGCTCGCCGCCGGCGAGGTCGTCACGGTGGAGCCGGGCATCTACCTGGCCGGCGAGGGAGGCGTGCGCATCGAGGACACCGTGGTCGTGACCGACGACGGTTGCCGGCGCCTCACGTGCTCGCCCAAGACGCTGGTCGTGGGCTGAGCCCGGCCACACCCGACGGAGGTAGGAATGGTCGCCATCACCACCAACGACCTGAAGACGGGCATGACCCTCGACTTGGGCGAGGGACTGTTCTCGGTCGTGGAGTTCCAGCACGTCAAGCCGGGCAAGGGCCACGCATTCGTGCGCACCACCCTCAAGAACGCCCGCACCGGGGCGGTGCTGGAGCGCACCTTCCGGGCCGGCGAGAAGGTGGAGCGGGCCATCATCGACAAGCGCTCCATGCAGTACCTGTACCGCGACGGTGAGGCCCGGGTGTTCATGGACGGCGAGACCTACGAGCAGCTCGACGTGGAGGAGGCCACGCTGGGTGACGCCGGGAGCTACATCATCGAGGGTGACTCGGTGATCCTGCAGATGTACGGGAGCGAGATCGTGGGCACCGACCTGCCCGCCGCGGTCACCCTGGCCATCACCGAGACCGAGCCGGGCATCCAGGGCGACCGGGTCTCCGGCGCAACCAAGCCGGCCGTCACCGAGACCGGTCTGGTGGTGTCGGTGCCGCTGTTCATCGAGCCGGGCGAGCGCATCAAGGTGGACACCCGCTCGGGCCAGTACATCGCCCGAGGGTGAGCGGGCACGCCGACCCCGACGCCACGCCGGGCGCCCGCAGCGAGGCCCGCGGGGCGCGCGAGCGGGCGCTGGCGCTCCTGTACGAGGCCGAAGCCCGCCAACTCGACACTCTCGAACTGTTGCGGCGCCAGCACCTGCCGCCGCAACCGCTGGCCGCAGAACTGGTCGAGGGCGTCGCCGTCCACGGCGCGGCCATCGACGAGCTGCTGGGCGAGGTGGCGGTGGACTGGTCGGTGCCGCGCATGGCGCCGGTGGACCGCGCCATCCTGCGCCTCGCCGTCTACGAACTGGCGCACCGGCCGCAGACGCCGACGGCGGTGGTGCTCAACGAGGCGGTGGAGCTCGCCAACCTCTACTCCACGGAGTCCTCGAGCCGTTTCGTGAACGGCGTGCTGGCGACCGTCGCCCGGCAGGTGCGCGTCTAGCGCTCGGAAATCCCTTCGACGGCATGCGTTGCTGACGTCGGCTGTCGTGGTACCGTCAGCCGACCGTTAAGCGGGTCCGGCGAGGCCCGCACGGACCGGAGGTTTCACGCTGTCTGACCGCGAGCGCAGGGTACGAGCCGCGGCCACTTCTTCTCCGGCCGAGTCGTCGAATCCTTCCGGTTCTGGGGATGCGGCTGCTCCCGCTCGACACGCCGGCGCTCCGGGCGACTTCGTGCCTCGGGTCGAGATCATGGACGCCGAGGCGCTCGGCCGGGCGCTGAGGCGCATGGCGCATGAGATCATCGAGCGCAACGACGGCACGGCGGACCTGGTGCTGGTGGGGCTGCAGACCGGGGGAGTGTTCCTGGCCGAACGGCTGGCCGGGCTGCTGGCCGAGATCGACGGCGCCGATGTCCCCTGCGGCTCGCTGGACGTGGCGATGCACCGCGACGACATCGGTCTGCGGCCCGTGCTGGTGCAGGCACCCACCACCATCTCGGGCGATCTGACGGGACGCACGGTGGTGCTCGTGGACGACGTGCTGTACACGGGCCGCACCGTGCGCGCCGCGCTCGACGCCGTCTGCGACTTCGGGCGCCCCCGGGCCGTGCAACTGGCGGTGATGGTCGACCGCGGCCACCGCGAGCTTCCGATCAGGGCCGACTACGTGGGCAAGAACCTGCCCACCCGGCGCGAGGAGATGGTGGACGTCAGTGATCGGGGCGTCGTTCTGGGGGTGACGGTATGAGCGGGCCACCGGGGGGTCCCACCGCCGGCGCCGGCGGTCGGCGGCACCTGCTGTCCGTCGGCGACCTCGGCGCGGACGGCATCCGCGAGATCCTGCGTCTCGCCGACAGCTTCGCCGAGGTCAACACCCGGGCCATCCCGAAGGTGCCCGCCCTGCGGGGTAAGACGGTCGCCTCGCTGTTCTTCGAGGACTCCACCCGCACCCGTCTCTCCTTCGAGACCGCGGCCAAGCGCCTGTCGGCCGACACGGTGACCTTCAGCGCCGGGAACTCCTCGCTGAGCAAGGGAGAGTCGCTGCGCGACACGGCCCAGACGGTGACGGCAATGGGTGTCGACTGCGTGGTCGTGCGGCACCGCAGCGCCGGTGTGGCGGTGCAACTGTCCCGCTGGCTGGACGCCGCGGTGGTCAACGCCGGCGACGGCCGTCACGAGCATCCCACCCAGGCCCTGCTGGACTGCTACACGATCCGCCGACGACTGAGTGGCATCGAGGGGCGGCACGTGGCGATCGTGGGCGACATCGCCCACTCGCGCGTGGCCCGATCGCTGGTGGCGGCGCTGCAACTGCTGGACGCGGGTGTCACGCTGGTGGCTCCGGCCACGCTCCTGCCCCCGGCGGTGGACGGCTGGGGTGTGAGCGTCAGCAGCCGCATCGACGATGTCCTGCCCCGCGCCGATGTGGTGTACCTGCTGCGCCTGCAGCGCGAGCGGCAGGATCGGGCGCTGCTGCCCAGCCTGCGCGAGTTCCACGAGCGCTTCGGGCTGAGCGCCGAACGCGCCCGGCGCCTGGCCGACCACGCCATCGTGATGCATCCCGGTCCCATGAACCGCGGGGTCGAGATCGGCTCCGAAGTGCCCGAGATGGCCTGTACCACGATCTCCGAGCAGGTTGCCAACGGCGTCTCAGTGCGGATGGCGGTGCTGTTCTGGCTGCTGGGCGCCGAACCGGGGATCGCCTCGACACCGGATGCCGAGGCCGCCCCGGCCACCGAACAGGCGTCCGCCGCCGAGGTGGGCGGTGGCTGAGCGGTCCCGGCTGGTCATCGCCGGCGGCACCGTCACCGACGCCACCGGCGAGCGGGCGGCCGACGTGCTCGTCGGGCCCGACGGCACGATCGCGGCCGTCGACGACGGTCTGGCTGCGGGGGCCGGCGGCGGTGACCGAACCCTCGACGCCCGCGGCTGCATCGTGGCCCCGGGCCTGGTGGACCTGCACGCCCACCTGCGCCAGCCGGGGGGCGAGCAGGCCGAGACCGTGGAATCCGGCAGCCGTGCCGCCGTCCTCGGGGGCTTCTGTGCCGTCGTGGCGATGCCCAACACCAACCCATCCATCGACTCCGCTGCCATGGTGCGCGAGGTGCAGGAACTGGGTCGCGCCTCGCTCTGCCAGGTGGAGGTGGCCGGCGCCATCACGGTCGACCGGGCGGGGGAGCGCCTTGCCCCCATGGCGGAGATGGCGGCGCTCGGCGTCCGGCTGTTCACCGACGACGGCGCCGGGGTGCAGGACACCGCGGTCATGCGCCGCGCCCTGGAGTACGCCTCCGACCTCGGGGTGCGGCTGGCGCAACACTGCGAGGTGGACTCGCTCGCCGCCGGAGGACACATGCACGAGGGCGAGTGGTCCTCGCGGCTGGGCATTCCCGGCATCCCCGCCGAGGCCGAGGAAATCATGGTGATGCGCGACGTGGCCCTCAGCCGCCTCACCGGGGCGCCCGTGCACTTCCAGCACCTCTCCACGGCCGGCTCGGTGGCCATCGTGGAGGCGGCGCGCCGCAGCGGCGTGGCGGTCACCGCCGAGGTGGCGCCGCACCACTTCACGCTCACCGACGAGTGCTGCGCCTCCTACGACGCCCGCTTCAAGGTCAACCCGCCGCTGCGCGCCGCGGACGACGTGGCGGCGGTGCGCGCCGCCCTGGCCCGGGGCAACCTGGACGCCATCGCCACCGACCATGCGCCCCACACCACTGACGCCAAGGAGCGCCCCTTCGAGGAGGCCCCGCCGGGAATGCTTGGCCTGGAGACCGCGCTGGCCCTCGCCCTGACCGAGCTGGACTTGTCGCCGGCGAGGGTGCTGGCGCTGCTGTCGTGGCAGCCGGCGCGCATCGCCGGCATCGACGGCGCCCACGGCGGGCCCGTGGCGGCGGGCCGCCCGGCCAACCTGTGCGTGTTCGATCCGTCGGCCATCTGGACTCCTGACGACAGCGGCGGCGCCAGCCGCAGCCGCAACACGCCCTATGTGGGGCGGCGGCTGCGCGGCAGGGTGCGACACACGCTGGTGGCCGGTGAAGCGCTGGTCGTCGACGGCGAGGCGCAGCGATGACGCCGGCGGCGAGGCGCCCCGGCGCGCTGGTTCTCGCCGACGGCGAGATCTTCGAGGGCGAGATCGCCGGCGCGGAGCCACCGGGGGGAGTCACCGCCGGCGAAGTCGTGTTCAACACCGTCATGTGTGGCTACCAGGAGGTTCTCACCGATCCCTCCTACGCGGGGCAGATCATCACCTTCACCTATCCCCACATCGGCAACTACGGCGTCAGCGACGTCGACTTCGAGAGTCGCCGCCCGTTCTGCCGGGGACTCGTGGTGCGCGACCTGGTCACGACCCCCAGCAGCTGGCGGGCCGGAGGCGGGTTGGAGGAGTTCCTTGTGCGCCATGGCCTGTCATGCCTCACCGGCGCCGACACCCGCCGGCTCACCCGCCACATCCGCTCGGAGGGCGCCATGGTGGGGGCCTTCGGCACCGCCGCGGAGACGGACCTACGGGCCGCGGCCGCCGCCGAGCCCGGCACCGACGGTGTCGACCTCGTCGCAACCGTCACCTGCGAGCGCCCCTACCTGCGGGCCACCACCCGCGGCGACGGCCGGCGTCCCTGGCGCATCAGCGTCGTGGACTTCGGCGTGAAGACGTCGATCCTGCGTCGGCTGGCCGGCATCGCCCATGTGGAGGTGGTCCCCGCCGGCTTCGGCGCGGCGGCGATCCTGGCTCGCCGCCCGCACGGTGTGCTGCTCTCCAACGGTCCCGGTGATCCGGCGGCGGTGCGGGGCGCCACCGAGGTCATCGAGGGGCTGCTGGGGGAGGTGCCCGTCTTCGGCATCTGCCTCGGCCACCAGCTGCTCGGCGCCACGCTCGGCGGGGAGACGTTCAAGTTGCCCTTCGGGCATCACGGCGGCAACCACCCGGTGCGCCACCTCGCCACGGGCACCGTCGAGATCACCAGCCAGAACCACAACTTCTGCGTAGCCGACGGCGGGGTGCCCGGCACCGAGATCACGCACCGCAACCTCAACGACGGCACCACCGAGGGTCTCCGCAGCCTGGAGGTTCCCGCCTACGGCGTGCAGCACCACCCCGAGGCCGGTCCCGGCCCGCACGACAGCGGCTACCTCTTCGCCACCTTCGACTCCTGGCTCCGGGAGCTGCACGGAGCAGAGCCCGACGGGGCGCCGTTCGCCGCGGGCGCCGACCGCTGATGCCACGCCGCGACGACATCGAGTCGATCCTGATCATCGGCTCGGGGCCGATCGTCATCGGCCAGGCCTGCGAGTTCGACTACTCCGGCACCCAGGCCTGCCGAGTCCTGCGCGAGGAGGGCTACCGGGTGATCCTGGCGAACTCGAATCCGGCCACGATCATGACCGACCCCGGGTTCGCCGACGCCACCTACGTGGAGCCGCTGTCCCACGAGGCGCTCAGCCGGATCGTCGAGCGCGAGCGCCCCGACGCGCTGCTGCCGACGCTCGGGGGCCAGACCGCCCTGAACCTGGCCATGGGGCTCGCCGAGGGAGGCGTGCTGGAGGCGCACGGCTGCGAGATGATCGGTGCCTCGCCCGAGGCGATCGCCTGCGCCGAGGACCGCGAGCGCTTCAAGGCCGCCATGGTGGAGATCGGCCTGGCGGTGCCCGCCTCGATGATCGCCCGCTCGCTTGAGGAGGCGATGGCCGCCCCCGAGACAGTCGGGCTGCCGGTCATCGTCCGTCCCGCCTACATCCTGGGCGGGCGGGGGACCGGCATGGCCTCCACCGTCGAGGAGCTGGCCGCCGTCGCCACCGAGGGCCTCGCCGCCAGCCCCATCTCCGAGATCCTCATCGAACGCTCCATCGCCGGCTGGAAGGAGTTCGAACTGGAGGTGATGCGCGACCGGGCCGACAACTGCGTGGTGATCTGCTCCATCGAGAACTTCGACGCCATGGGGGTCCACACCGGCGACAGCATCACGGTGGCTCCCGCCCAGACGCTCTCGGACATCGAGTTCCAGCAGATGCGCGACGCCGCCTTCGCCTGCATCCGCCGTATCGGCGTGGAGACCGGCGGCTCCAACATCCAGTTCGCCGTCGATCCCGCCGATGGCTCCCAGGTCGTCATCGAGATGAATCCCCGGGTCAGCCGTTCCTCGGCGCTGGCATCCAAGGCCACCGGGTTCCCCATCGCCAAGATTGCCGCCCGGCTCGCCGTGGGCTACACCCTCGACGAGATCCCCAACGACATCACCCGCAAGACCCCCGCGGCCTTCGAGCCGACCATTGACTATGTGGTCACGAAGGTGCCGCGCTGGAACTTCGAGAAGTTCCCCGGGGCGCGGTCCACCCTGGGCACCTCGATGCAGTCGGTCGGCGAGGTCATGGCGATCGGCCGGACGTTCTGCGAATCGCTGCAGAAGGCTCTGCGCTCCCTGGAACTGGGCAGGGCGGGGCTCAACTGCGATCCGGCCGAGTCGGCCTACGACCGGCTCGACGACGCCGCCCTTCTGGAGGCCTGCGCCGTGGCCACCCCCGAACGGGTCTTCCAGCTGGAGGCCGCCCTGCGGCGGGGACTCGATACCGACGAGTTGTACGCCGCCAGCGGCGTGGACCCGTGGTTCCTGGAACAGATGCGCCTAATCTCCGCCGAGCGGGACCGCCTCGCCGGCGTCACCCCCGAGGTGCTGAACCTCCGCGACTGGCGGGGGCTCAAGCGCCTGGGTTTCAGCGACGCCCAGATGGCCTATCTCTGGGGCTGCACAGCGGGCGAGGTCCGCCGGGCACGCCTGGCCACGGGGGTGGGGCCCACGTTCAAGACGGTGGACACCTGCGGGGCGGAGTTCGCCGCCGAGACCCCGTACCACTACTCCACCTTCGAGGACTCCGACGAGGTGGCGCCCTCGGATCGTCCGAAGGTGGTGATCCTGGGCTCGGGACCCAACCGCATCGGCCAGGGCATCGAGTTCGACTACTGCTGCGTGCACGCCGCGCAGGTGCTGGGCGACGCCGGCTACGAGACGGTGATGGTGAACTGCAACCCCGAAACGGTCTCCACCGACTACGACACCAGCGACCGGCTCTACTTCGAGCCCCTAACGACCGAGGACGTGCTGGCGGTGCTGGGCGCCGAGGAGCGCTCGGCGCGGCGTGGCGGCGGACCGGGCGTGGTCGGGGTGATCGTGGGACTCGGCGGGCAGACGCCGCTCAAGCTGGCGGGCGAACTGCCGCCGGGGCTGGTGGCGGGCACGTCGCCGGCCGCCATCGACGCGGCGGAGGATCGCGAGCAGTGGGGGGTGCTCTGCAGGCGCCTGGGGGTCCCCCAGCCGCCCGGGGATGTCGCCACCTCGGCCGACGCGGCCCGGGCGGTTGCCCGGCGGATCGGCTACCCGGTGCTGGTGCGTCCCTCCTACGTCCTGGGCGGGCGCGCCATGGTCATCGTGCACGACGACGAGGAACTGGCGGTCGCCATGGCCGAGATGAGCCACGAGGGTTCTCTCGGCCGCGAGGGTGGCCTTTCGGCGGAGCGGCCCGTACTGGTGGATCGCTTCCTGGAGGACGCCGTGGAGGTGGACGTCGACGCCGTGCGGGACCGCGCCGGCTCGGTTCTCATCGGCGGCGTGATGGAGCACGTCGAGGAGGCGGGCGTGCACTCCGGTGACAGCGCCTGCCTGCTGCCGCCGGTGAACCTCCCGGCGGGTGTGATCGAAGCGCTTGAGCGGCACACCCGGGCGATCGCCGACGAATTGCAGGTCGTCGGCTTGCTGAACGTGCAGTACGCGGTGCCCCGCGGTCCCGACGGCAGCCTCGGCGGCCCCGACGGCCGTTCGGTGTTCGTGCTGGAGGCCAACCCGCGGGCGTCACGCACGGTGCCGTTCGTGGCCAAGGCGACCGGCGTGCCGCTGGTGAAGCTGGCGACGCTGGCGATGATGGGGCGGACCCTGGCCGAAGTCGCCGCATCCGGGTCGGTCGAGGGCTGGACCGGGCCGGCGCCTGCTCCCGGCTCCTACGAGGCTTGGCGGCCACCCGAGCACATCTCGGTGAAGGAGGCGGTGCTGCCCTTCAATCGCTTCCCGGGCGTGGACGCAGTGCTGGGACCCGAGATGCGCTGCACCGGTGAGGTGATGGGCATCGACAAGCGGCCGGGCCTGGCGTTCGCCAAGAGCCAGATCGCCGCCGGCGCCGCCCTGCCGACCAACGGGTCGGTGTTCCTGTCGCTCGCCGACAGGGACAAGCAGGCGGGGATCACCGTGGCGCGGCGTCTCGCCGAGATGGGCTTCACGCTGCTGGCCACCCGGGGCACGGCAGCCGCCCTCGCCGCCGCCGGGGTCGGCACGGAGGCGGTCGTGGCGAAGCTCGCCGACCCCGACGGCCCCCATGCGGTGACGCTCCTTGACGCAGGGTGCATCGATCTGGTCATCAACACGCCGCAGGGCCGCGGCCCGCGCGCCGACGGGGCCGACATCCGCCGCGTCGCGGCGCAGCGCGGCGTGCCGCTGCTGACCACGGTCGCCGCGGCGCTGGCGGCCACCGCCGGTATTGCCGACCAGCGCAACCATCCCATGGAGGTGCGCAGCCTGCAGGAATACCACCGGGACATCCGGGAGTCGGCGTGAGGCAGCGCCGGCGGGCCGTCGACCTGCGGGTCTCGGTGGGCACGGTGGAGTTGCCGAACCCGGTGCTGTGCGCCTCGGGCACGGCGGGCTACGGAACCGAGATGGCCGGCGTGATGGACCTGACGGCGCCCGGCGCGGTCGTCGTGAAGTCGCTCTCCGCCGAGCCGTGGCCGGGAAATCCCGCCCCCCGGGTGGACGCAACCCCGGCGGGGATGATCAACAGCGTCGGCCTGCAGGGACCGGGCGTGGCGGCCTGGGCGGCCGAGCAACTGCCGGCGCTTCAGGCGGCCGGCGTGCGCGTGGTGGCCAGCATCTGGGGTCGCACCGTCGAGGAGTACCGCAGGGCCGCCGAACTGCTGGCACCGCACCGCGACGGCATCCTGGCCCTCGAAGTGAACCTCTCCTGCCCCAACCTGGAGGCGGGCGAGCACCTCTTCGCCCGGGCGCCCGAGTCCACCGCCGCTGCCACCGAGGCAGCCGCCGCAGCCGGTCTGCCGCGCTGGGCCAAGCTGAGCCTCGTCGCTCCCGACATCGTGGCGGTGGCGGCCGCCGCCCGGGAGGCCGGAGCGGCCGCGGTGACCCTCATCAACACAGTCCCGGGCATGGTCATCGATATCGCCGAGCGTCGCCCGGTCCTGGGCGCCGGTGCCGGCGGCGTGTCGGGCCCGGCCATCCGCCCCCTGGCGGTGCGGGCGGTCTGGGAGACGCACGCGGCGTTCGGCGACCTGCCGATCGTGGCCGCGGGCGGAGTGGCGCGCGGCGCCGATGCGGTCGAGATGCTGATGGCGGGCGCCTGCGCCGTGCAGGTC
>JAPOVS010000036.1 GCA_026708055.1 bacterium
GACAGGTTCGGGCGGCGGACCCGGTTGTAGCGGTGCTTGACCGCCTCGGAGACGATGAGGTTCTCCAACAGGAACCCGCGCATGCAGAATCGGACTCTGCATCGAGCCAGCCAATCAGCTCTTCGACCGGGTCGGCAGCGTGCAGTTCGACGCCGAACCGCCTGCGTTCGAATGGAGCGATGACACTACTGCAGTTTGATGCTGTATCTGCCGCATCAGGATGTTAGGCTCCCGACGTGCGCACGACACTGACACTGCAAGCAGACGTGGCCGCTGCCGTGGAGCGACTGCGGCGATCCGATGGCATCGGCGTGAGCGAGGCCGTCAACCGCCTCGCCCGCGAGGGCCTGACGAAGGCGCAGGCTTCTTCGTCGTACGAACATGACTCCTACGACATGGGCCAGAAGCTCGATGTCACCGATATCGGCGACGTGATCGGCCTGCTGGATGAGACCGATCCGCCGTGCTGATCGATGCCAACCTGCTGCTGTACGCCACCGACGGTTCCTCGCCGCACCACGAGCGGGCGGCGCGATGGCTGGTCGCGGTGCTGAACGGCCGCCGCAGGGTGGCGCTCCCGTGGCAGACCATCGGAGCGTTCCTGCGTATCGGCACCAACCCGCGCATCTACTCCAATCCCCTGACCACCGCGCAGGCGTGGGGCTGCGTGCGGCGCTGGCTCGACGCCGAACCCACCTGGATCCCGCCGCCGACGGCACGCACCGCCGCCATTCTGGGCGACCTTGTTACCGAACACCACGTGACGGCCAACCTGGTGCCGGACGCCATGCTGGCCGCACTGGCCATCGAGCACGGCCTCACGGTCATGAGCGCCGACACCGACTTCGCCCGCTTCGCCGAGACCCGCTGGGAGAACCCACTCACTGCGTGACCGCCGTGCCCTCCCCGGGTCCGTGTGCCCGGAATGCGGTCCCCCTGCCTCACCCGTCAGCCCGGAGAAGCATCTCGGCGTCACCCACCGTGGCCGCGGCGGCTGAGAAGTAGCCGGCGCCCTACTGGTCACTCGCGTGCCGCGCAGCCAACTTGGGGCACTCCCGGAACGGCTCAGCGGCTGTCCTGGACGATCACCCTGTCGGTGGCGGAGCGGCCGAAGACTTCTGGTGCGTAGATCTCCTCGGCTCTGGCGGGGGGTACGACGAAGGAACCCGGCGTGGTGGCTCGGACGACGTAGCTGTACTCGTGGGTTCCCGCCCAGAGATACGACGCGAAGGCCTCGGCACGGTCGTCGCGCAGGTTCTGGTGCCGGTACCAGGTCCACCACCACCAGCCGCTGTCGTCACGGACGTCGACGTCGCCGGTCACCGCGAGCGCCGGGTTGAGAGGCTCGAAGCCGGCGGCCAGGGGGTCGATCAGCGCCATGTTGGTGCGCCGGCTGTCGTTCACCATGGTCACGTTGACCCGCACCTCGGTGCCGGCCCGGACATGCCAGACGCCGTCGTCGTCGAGCCGCACGTCGCCGGGGTCGCCGACCGCCTCGTAGCTGCGCTGCACCACGAAGCCGCGGTCCAATGGTTCCAGATCCAGGTCGTCGGGGGCGTAGCGCAGGCCGAGGCGGTAGTAGAGGCGGCCCTCGCCGACCTTCTGGACGACGAGATCGGTGTCGCCCGCGTCCAGCAGCTCGGCCATCGGTATCAGCGTGGCGCCCCGATCGGTGCTGCGCCCGGCGAAGGTGTGCTCGGCCGCGTAGAGGTCGCCGAGCCACACCCGGGCGACGAATTCGGGATCGGTCGCCTCGAACGTGTCGAAATACCGTTCGAGGGCCAACAGGATGAACGTGTTCTCCTGGATGTTGTTCCAGCGTCCCCGGACCCGGTGGCCCAGCAGACCCGCCACCACCTTGGGGATGAGATCCGACACCGGCGCCATCGTGATGAGCGCATCGAGCACGATGCCGTCGGTGCGCCGGTCGGAGTGCAGCAGCAGGTAGGCGTCCTCGCCGTAGTCGGTGGCGAACGTGGCCGCCCCGGCACCCTCGACGGCGCGGTTGTTCACGATTCGCCCGATCTCGGCTTCGATGCCGCCATCGTCGACCACCGGCCAGATCCAGGCCAGCGCGTCCAACGGCAGAGCCTCGCCCCGGCGGCCCCAGAGGGCGCGGGCATCGTCGGCCACGCGCTGCCGGTCCAGTGAGCGCACATGCAGCGCGTAGGCCAGCAACATGTCCCCGCTGCGCCGGCTGTAAAATGCCGGGATACGGCTCTCGATGTCCTGCAGGTACCGGCGCCCGTCCTCCATCACCCTGGCCTGAACGTCGAAGCCGTTGTTCTTGGCAACGACGAGCGCGTGCATCGCCTGGATCGACGAGTACGGGCGTGAGTCATGGTCGCGCCACAACCACCCGAAGCCGCCGTCATAGTTCTGGAGAGACGACAGTTCGGTGATGTCGCGGCGCACTGTGGCGTCGAGTTCCTCCGGGCCGGGGAGACCTTCGGCCTCGAAGGCCCCCAGCACGTCCCGAAGCGCGGAGACAGCCATGATGCGGCCCGCGTAGGCGTCGGAGCTCGCATACCTGTAGTCGGCGAGGTACAGCACAGCGTCGGTGAGGGCGGACAGCGCGGTCGAGGAGGTGTTGACCTCGAGTCCGCCGAACTGCGGGATCACGTCTTCGGGGGCGGCTATCGGCTGGATGACCGCGCCCCGGTCGACCACCCCGTAGGTGGCGAAGGCCTCGCTGGTCGCCGGGGTGTACACGGGCAGGGACACCTCTTGGGCGTCGGCGTGAGCGGCTGAGACCGCCGCGGCGCGGAGCCGGGCCACCCCAGGTGCGTTCGTCCGGGCCGGGAACCGCACCTCGACCCGATCGTTGGCCGGAACTGTGATCCGCCTTCCCGCCGACCCCACAAGTTCCAGGTTGGAGGTCTGCACGACCACATCGACCTCCACGGCGGCGTCGGTCTGGTTGTGAACCACAACCGGCAACTCGAAGCGGTCGCCGTAGTTCAAGAACCGGGGCGCCGAGGGCCGAACCTGCAGCGGCAGCCGCGCCGTGATGGCCGACTCGGCCGAACCGAAGCGCTTGGCGCCTTCGACCGCCACGGCCATCACCCGGTAACGCGTCAGATTGTCGGGCAACTCGAACTCGACGGTCACCCGCCCCTCGGCGTCGGTGACGGCGTCCGGGTCGAACAGCGCCAGAGCATCGAGGTTCCGGCGGACCTCGACCAGGGGTCCGGAGGCCCCGTCTGCGACGGCGCGAGGTGCCGGAGCGGGAGCCGCCGCGGCCTCTGCCTGGGCGACAGTGGCCTCATCTTCGGCAGCAGCGGCCTCGATCCGGTCCTCCAGCCCCTCGGGGCTCTCGAGCAGGATCGTGCCCCTGATGATGCGCGCCCCCAGCAGGCGCACGGACCGGGGACGGTAGAAGACCTCGATGGGATCAAGCAGTTCGTATCCCGCGACGGCCAGCACCGCCTCGTCCACGGCAATCAGAAGGACGTTGGCACCCTCGACCGGATCCCCGCCGGCATCGTTGACCTCCACCGCGATGCTCGTGGAGGCGCCGGGCCGAACCACCGCCGATGCGGGCGTGGCGGTGACGTCGAGGGTCCGCTGCACGGGTGGGACCCGCAGCACGATCTCCCCGGACGCGTGGGCAGGTCGGGGAGGTGCGCCGGCAAGGACCGAGCCGTCGTCGGCGGTCCTGTCCGTCGTGGCGACGAGATCGACCCGCAGCCGGAGTTCGGGGACGTGCTTGTCGCTGATCGGCACTTCCAGAACCGCGGCGTGGTCGGTCACCTCGAACGTGCGCAGCTCGACGATCCGGTTGTGCGTCACGGTCATCAGCCCGGTAGCCGAGGCGAACGGTGAGGCGACGAGGATCTCCGCCACGTCACCGGCTGCGTGGGTCTCGGCGTCGGGAATCAGTTCCACGGCCTCGAGTTCGACGTTGCGGCTCGGCACGCCGGCCAACCCGCCGGTCACCCAGCGGGTCACCTCGGTGCGGCTCGTTCGCCCCGCGTCATCGACGACATGCGCGGAGATGCGGTAGCGGCCGCCCGCCGCCGCCTCGAACTCGCAGCTCACCGGCTCCAGCCGGGAGGTGGTCTCGCAGGATTCGGCGTCCAGAGCCTCCTCCACCCACTCGCCGGCGACGTACTTGTGGACGATGCGCGCCGCTGTCACCGAGACGGCTCGGTCGGCTATCGGATTGCCGTCCACGTCGGTGACGACGGCCTCGATGTCGATCCCATCTCCGATCCTCACGAAGGTGCGGTCGGAGCGAACACCCACATAGCGGGTCGAGGAATGCACCAACAGGTCCGTCGCCGACGCCCACCGCTGGCGGTTCACATCGAGCACCTGCGCCTGGGCGTTCACCGCCGTGGGGAGACCGTCGCCATCGCCTTCGAAATCCATGCGCAGGTAGTGGCTCCCCGTGGAGTCGGTGGTCCCGGAGAAGTACTCCACCTCCGGCGCGGTCCAGTCTCGGTCGAGATGCCACCATGGCCGCCATACGCCGAACGTGAAGTCGTTCCAGTTGGGCGGGGAGTACGACGCCTGCCGGGCGGTGACGGTCCATATGACCTCTGCGTTGGGGAGGGCGCCACCGGAGAAGTACCGGGCATCGACCGCCACCGCCGCCGGCTCGTCGATGAAGTGCGGGTCCGCCGACTCGGTTCGTGCCTCCACCTCGAACTCGGAGCGGCGGAACTCCTGCACCTGGAACGAGTGGGTGTGGCAGCGACTGGTGTAGTAGTAGCAGCGATCGGTGGTGCCCGGGAGCCGTAACTCGATCGAGCTCCAACCCAGGTTCGCGCCCTCACTCAACTCGACGGTGAGATCGAATCCGCCATGGCCATCGGTACGGATCTCACCGCTGCCGAGATCGTTGCCGCGCGGGCCGACGGCCGTGTAGGCGATCAGAGTCCCGCTGGGGAGGAACTCCAGATCGCCATCGCCGCTCCAATCGAGATTCCGCACCCAGCCCTTCAGGTGCAGAGTCTCACCGGGGCGGTACATGCCGCGATCGTCGGTGGTGTACCAGATGACTTGATCTGCGGGCGGGCTCTCCTGGATGCGCACGGGTACGAGCGCCCGGTCATCGCCCAGGGATGCGACCGCCGTCCGGACGTCCACCGAGTCGGAGGACACCAGAGCGATGCCGTTGGCGTGGCTGACGAGCCCGATGTCCCGGGAATCGAGTTGGATCTCCACTCCGGGCAGCGGGTCGCCGGAGCGCAGATCGGTTGTCCACACCGCCAGCGTGCGGCCGTCGGTGACGAGGTCGACGCCGATGTCCGTGTCCTGAACCCAGGCGACCGCCCGAGATCTGCTCGGATCGCCGTCCGATTTCCCTCGGGGCCTGCCGACCCCTTCGACGGTCACGACCACGTGACCGTGCTCACCCTCGAGGGCACTGGAGAGATCCAGCCGAACCTCGGTGAGAGCGCTGCCGTCGATCCCGGTGTCAACGGTCTCTTCCGCCGTCAGCGGCCACGGAGCGTCGACCAGCGTGAGGTCGTTCGCGTCGAGGAACTCCCGCCCGAAGTCCTCGAACCGCTCGTACGACCGGTAGTCGCTCGGATCCACGGCATAGAGACGCACGCGGAGCCGCTCCCATTGGCGCACGATGACCGGGGTGGTCTGCTTCTCCGCGAACGGGTCGAGCGTGACGAAGTGCCCTCCCGGCGACCAGATCAGCGGGCTCGCCTCTTGGATCTCGAACTCGACCGTCTCGGGCTCCCCCAACGTCTGACCGAATACGTCGCCCAGCGTCGCGGGGATCACCACCTTGTAGACGGTGCCGCGCACCGTCGGACCGCTGACGGACAACTCGTGCCCGAAGACCGAGATCGTGGCACCCGGGATTTCAGGCGTTACGGAGAACTCGTCGGCAACCAGAGTTGCCGGGTCGAGCGGATTGTTGAACCATGCATCTAGGGGTTCGCCCGGCCAACACGGCCATCTCGCACAGCTGCTGTCCAGTATCCGCAACGGCGCGTAGGTTCGGGCCTCGGTGGTCGACGAGTCCCCGCTGAGGTTCGGACCCTCGGCCGACGGCACGTTCGGGCCGACGGTGATCCGGATCGCCGAGTCGGGCTCGAGCGGCGAGACCGGCCCGAACGCCACCCACGTGCCCTCGAGCGCCTGCTCGACGTAGTACCTGACGGATTCGTCGGCCTCGATCTCGGCGGCGGTGGCCAGGCGGATCTCGCGCTCCTCGCCGCCGGCGACCAGAGTGACGGCTCCGAGCACCTCGGCGGGTTCGACTCGCTGGTCGAACACGGCCACGAACACCGGTTGAAGGCCCAGGGACTCGTGCTGCGGCTCGAGCCGCACCAGGCTCGGAGTCGGCGTCTCGAAGGTGGCCCGGAACGCCGTGGCCAGCTCACCGCCCGACTGCGACCTGGTCCCCGCCGGAACCTCGACGGTGTAGCTGGTCGCCATGGGCAGGCGATCGAGGATCTCCTGGTCGTGCTCGAAGCGGAGCGTGCGGGTGCCGATCCACTGCCAGCGGCCCGGCAGCGACGGCGTCATCCTCACAGGAACGTCGAGGACTTCGATCTGGCCGAGCGTCGTCAGCGGGACCATCGGCTGGTTGAAGGTGATGCTGACGAAGGGGGCGATGCCCACCTCACCCTCGGGCTGGACCCTCAGGACCTCCAGCGGTCCCGGATCGACAGCCGGTGCTGCGATGTCCGGCCCGGCCGGGAACGGCTGATCGACGGTCCGGCCGGTGCGGGGCGGCGGTAGCGATGCGGCCGGACGGTTGAAGTCAACTGCGCCAGAGTCGTCGCCCTCCCACGAGGGCAGCCGGTCGATCACCGCGCGGATCTCCTCGTCTCCCAGCACGAGGCCCTCGGCTCGCCTCACCGTCGGCGGATCCTCGCCGTCGCTCTGCCTGCCCTCGCTCAGGTGAATCGTGAAAGGATCGTCCTCCTCAGTTCCGGCGTCGCCATGAGTCGCAGGTCTGGTGACTCCCGGAGCCACGAGTGTCGGAGCTGCCGGGGCCGTGAGTGTGGAAGCCGCCGCTACCGGCTGCAGGGGAATTTCCGGAGCCGGAGGTGGGGACGCGCCGGCCAGCCCGCCGCCCTCATCGGCGGCCTGCTGCCCACCGTCTGAACAGGCACCGGCCAGCAGCGCAGCCACCAGACCGATCACCATCCGACGCCGCAGAGAACCCCTCATTATTCAGCGCAGTCTTGGGAGAGTGCTGAGCAATCCACTGGAAGCGCTGGTCGGGCGGCTGAACCTTGGAATCCGGCCCCGGATCGAGTCCGGCGCAGGCTCTTCGCCGGAATGACGGGGAGGGCCCTCCGCGGCATTGCTCATCGGGCTCCTAGCCCGGGTCGTTGGGGTGACCGGCGAGGGGAATGACTTGGATGTCGAGCCAGGGAAAGAAGGGCAGTGAGGCCAGGGCGGCGTGGAGTTCGTCGGGCGAGTCGGCGCGCCAGACGCCCCAGTTGGCCCATTGGCCCGGGACGCGCCAAAGCCGCCGGATGACGCCCGCTTCGACGAGTTCCCGGCCGCGCGCCCGCTCGGCGGCCATGAGCTCGTCACGCCGGACGGGGTCGCCGTCGGGCGGCCAGTCGACCTCGATGTGGACCAGGTACTCGGCTGCGTCACTCATCGGTGGCCTCCTTCACGTGGCCGGACGGCGGGGTCTCGCCGGCCGGATTCTCGCCGGCCAGTTCGGCCAGCACGTCGTCGGTGTCGGCTCCCAGCGGGCGCCCCGCGAAGTTCACCTTGCCGGGCGTGCGCGACAGGCGCGGCGACACGGCCTGCATGACGATGTCCTCGACGGTCGTGAACAGGCCGCGCTGGGTGAAGTGCTCGTCGGCGAACAGATCCGCCATGGTGTAGACGGGGGCGATGGCGGCGTCGGCCTCCTCGAAGCGCCGGATCACCTCGGCCGCGGGTCGCTCGGCGATCCAGCCCGACACGAGAGCCTCCAGGGCGTCGCGGTTCTCGAAGCGCCCGTTGAACGTGACGAAGCGCTCGTCGTCGCCGGTGCCGATGAGATCCAGCACCCGGTTCGCCACCGTGTCGCTGGAGGCCGAGAGCGCCACCCACTCGCCGTCGGAGCACCGGTAGGTGCCCCGCGGCACCGAATAGGGGATGCCGGCGCCCAGGCGCGGCTGCTCATAGCCGAGGTGGGCGAACGCCGAGGGCAGCGGGCCCATGACGTGCATCAGTGCCTCCACCAGCGAGAGGTCCACCACCTGACCCTTGCCGCTGCGGCGCGCCTCCCACAGCGCCGCCAAGGCGCCGAAGGCCCCCAGCGTGCCCGTGAGTTCGTCGGTGAGCGCGACCGGCGGCAGGAGCGGCTGCCCGCCGGCCTCGCCGCTGATCGCCGCATAGCCGCTGAGCGCCTCGGCGAGGGTGGCGAAGCCGGGCCGCTGGGCGTAGGGGCCTTCCTGGCCGAAGGCGGTGACGCGCAGGATCACCAGCCGCGGGTTGCGCGCGAGCAGCACATCGGGCCCGAGGCCCAGAGCCTCCAGCTTGCCGGGCCGCAGGTTCTCGACGAGCAGGTCGGCACCGTCGATCAACCCGAACATGGCCTCGAGGCCCTCGGGGGTCTTGAGGTCCAGCACGACGGCGCGCTTGTTGCGCCCTGCCAGCTTCCAGAAGTAGGAGTCGCCGTCGCCGTCGGGCGGCATCCACCCCAGCCGGCGGACCGAGTCGCCGCTCGGCGACTCCACCTTGATCACGTCGGCTCCGAAGTCGCCGAACAGCCGGGCGGCGCCAGGGCCGGCCACGACCGTCGCCATGTCCACCACCCGGACGCCCGCCAGCGGCCCGGCGCACTCCCCGGCCCCGGGCGCGGCCCCCTCAGCCGCCATCTGTGGATCGGCGCGGCAGCAGCACCGAGCGCTTGTAGGTCGTGACCACCTCGCCGTCCTGGTTGCGGCCGACGGTCTCGACGGTGACGATGCCGGCGTCGGGACGCGATCGGCTGGCGCGGGTCTCGAGCACGGTGCTGGCACCGTAGAGGGTGTCGCCGGGGTATACGGGCGCCGTGTGGCGCAGGTCGGTGGTTCCCAGGTTGGCCAGCGCCCGCCCCGAGATGTCCGGCACGCTCATGCCCAACAGCAGTGAGTACACGTGCGGGCCGGCCACCACCGGGCGCTCGAACGGGCCCTGGGTGCCGTCGAAGTGCGCCGAGTCCACGTGCAGGGGGTGCACAGCCAGGGTCAGCATGCAGAACAGGTGGCTCTCGGCCTCGGTGATGGTCTTGCCGGGCCAGTGGCGGTACTCGTCGCCTACCTCGAAGTCCTCGAAGCAGCCCCCGAAGCGCCGCTCACGCGCCTCGAAGACCCGGCCGCCCGCGGGGCTCGCCACAACGTTCATCATTCCTCCGGTGCCGCCGAACCCGGCGCACACTCCGTCGATCCCACAGCGCGTCCCGACGAGGCCGGGTCACACCGCACCGGTCCCCGCAGGTCGCGCTCCATCAGCCCTCCAGCGCCGCGGCCTCGTCGATGATGCCCGCCGGGTCGTGGTGGGGCACGCTGCGCAGCCAATCGGGGTTGACGAGCCGTCCGAAGCCGGGCTCGTCGGGCAGCGGATCCATGAGTCCGTCGCGCACCACCGGCTGCCGCAGCGAGTCGGCGAACTGATCCACGCCGCTGCCGACGATGCCCCACTCCAGCGGAAGGTCGGGGCGGCCCAGGCCACCGAAGATCTGGGCGTGCTCGAGGGCGTTCATGTGCGGGGCGACCTGCATGCCGGCCGCGTCCGCCTGCGCCAGGATGTCGCCGATCGAGGTGATCCCGCCCATCGTCGTGACGTCGACCCGCACGAAGTCCACCGCGTTGTGAGCAACCAGCGACTCGGGATAGTGCGCCCCGCCCTGCTCGTCGCCGAAGGCGATGGGGAACGGTGAGCGCTCTCGCAGCGCCGCGATGATGCGAGCGTTGCCCGGTGCGAAGGCGTCCTCGAACCAGCCCAGAGTCATGTCCAGGCTCTCCAGGAAGGCGACGGCATCGTCGACGGCGTTGAACACCCAGGCCCCGTCGCACCCCACCCAGAGGTCGTCGGACACCGAGGCGGCCGCCTCCAGCCGGGCCTTGGAGCGCACGACATCGGGCGCCATCGGCAGCTTGACGCGCCGGTAGCCCCGCTCGTACAGGTCGGTGACCTGATCGATCACCTCGGCGGGGCCGATGGAGGGCGGGTAGCCGGCGATACCCGTCACCGGCATCGCCACGTTCGAGCCGCCCAGCATCTGCGCGATGGGCAGGCCGCGGCGCTTGGCCTCGGCATCCCAGACCGCCAGGTCGACGATCGACAGCGCCCGCAGGCCGATCCCCCCGACCAGGCAGGACAGGTTGGAGCGCTGCACCGAGGCGAACGCCGCCTCGGGCGCATCGGTGGGGCGTCCCACATAGCGCGGCCCGATGTAGTCATGGATCATATCCGCAATCGGGCCGTCGCGGCTCAGCGTGAAGCCGTACCCGCATACGCCGTCGCGGGTCCGCACCCGCACCAGGCCGAACTCCCGGTACTCCATGACCCAGTCGCCGAAGCGGATCACCTCCGGCACCGGGGCGCGCACCGTCAGGGCGTCCACCGCTTCGATCTGCCGTCCTCGTTCGTCGCTCATACGCAGAGATACCCCCCGTCGACGCTCAGTATGTGCCCGGTCACCATGGATGCGGCATCCGACGCCAGGAAGATGGCCGGGCCCACGATCTCCCTCGGCAGTCCCCGGCGGTCGATGGGGGTGCGGGCGGCGATGAACTCGCTGGTGTAGCTGCGCTTGCGGTCCGAGGCCAGCACCAGCGGCGTCTCGAAGATGGACGGCGCCAGGGCGTTGACCCGCACCCCGTGGCGGATCCACTCCAGGGCCAGGCTGCGGGTCATCTGGATGACGCCGCCCTTGCTCTGCAGGTAGGCGGTCGTCTCGGGATAGGCCCGGCTGCCGCCGATGGAGGCCATGTTCACGATGGCGCCCCGGCCCCGCTGGATCATCGTGCGCCCCACGATCTGGCACGACAGGAAGGTGCCCCAGAGATTCAGCCGCACGACCCGCTCCCAGACCTCGTCGGGGAAGTCCTCAGCGGGGTGCCGGGCGGCCGTGCCGGCGCAGTTCACCAGGATGTCGATGTGGCCGTGGGCCGCCAGCACCTCGGCGACTGCGCTCTCCATGTCTTCCCGGCTGGTGACGTCGGCCTCGATGAACCGCAGCCGCCGGCCCTGCTCGGCGGTGGCGGCCACCAGCCGCTCGGCCCGCGCCGCGTCCACGTCCAGGAACGTCACCTCGGCACCGCAGTCGGCGAACCCCACGGCGATCGCCTCGCCGAGCCCGCTGGCCCCGCCGGTGATGAGCGTGACCTTGCCCGACAGGTCGAACAGGCCGCCCACGTAATCCGTGGGGACGGTGACGGCGACAGCGTCGGGATCGCTCACGGGTCCTCCCTCGTGTCGGTCCAGGACGGGCGGCCGGACACTGGATTCCGGCCTGCGCCGGAATGACGGATCTTCAGTGATCCGAACAAGCAAGCCATTCGGGACGACTCCCTACTCGTCGCCGTCGATGCGGGCGACGCTGGGGTAGAAGCAGCCCACGCCCCGGTACGGGGTGCGTAACCTGCTGAGGTGCCAGCGCCCCAGGTTGGGGAACACGAGCACGTCGCGGTCGTCGCCCGTGAACACGCAGTTGGTCGGAGCGGCGATGATCGCGCCCCGGGGGTCGGTCGCCAGCACCTGCAGCCCCGTCTCGGCGTGCCACACGAAGATGGTGTCGGGCCGGTAGCAGGACACCACGAGCGACCCGTCGGTGGTCTCCACGATGCCGTCGGGGACCGCCAGCCCCAGGTCGCACAACTCCCGCCGCGCCCCGGCCGATCCGCCGGCCCCGATCGGGATCTCCACGATGGCGCTGGGGTAGCTCTCCACAATCCACAGGCGCGAACCGTCGGCCGACACGGCGCAGCCGTTCGGGAAGTTGACCGACTCGGTGCTCCACACCTCGGCTTGCGCGCCGGGGCGTTGCACCCACACGAAGCCGTTCTGCTCGCCCCAGCCGCCGGAGTCGGTGAGGTAGTAGTTGCCGTCGGCGTCGAAGGCCCCCCAGTTGGGTACCCCGAGCGACTGCTCGTCGTTGCCGGTGCAGAAGGCGCTCCGCTCGCTGCCGTCGGGGCTGAATCGCCACACCGTGCTGTTCACCAGGTCGATGGCGTAGACGTTGCCGTCGCCGTCGGCGGCCAGCCCCAGCATGAAGCCGCCCGTGTTGGCGATCTCCCGCGGCGTGTCGTCCGGCTCGATCACGTAGAGCTGGCCGGCCTCGCCCCCGCAGTAGATGGTGCCGTCGGGCGCCGCGCAGATGCCCTCAGCGTGATCGAGGCCCTCGGCGAAGTTCTCGACATCGGTCAGCGGCACGATGGGTTCCATGTGCATCCTCCTTGGTTGGCCCGGACAGAGCGTGCGCGTCAGCGCGGCGTTCCGTCGAGATTGCGCTTCGTCTCCACGAGTTCCACCCGGTAGCCGTCGGGGTCGATGAGGTAGATGGCCAACGCACCCTTGTTGGGTCCGACGGTCGGCGAGACCGGGTCGCTCACGGACTCCACGCCGGCAGCCTTCAGGCGCTCCCACAGCGCCTCGAACCCCTCCACGAACAGGCAGATGTGGGCGGTGCCGGGGTTGCCGTTGGACGGGTCGATCTCGTTTCGCTCGATGTTGCGGTACTCCAGGAGCTCCAGGAACACGCCCACCCTGTCGTGGCGGAGCACCGCGGCGTGCATCTCGACGGTCGGGTAGCCCACGAGCTCCCGCAGGTACTCCTCGGTGCGGACCCAGCGGGCAATGACCTCGTAGCCCAGCAGGCCGTAGAAGGCGATGGAGCGATCCAGGTCGGCCACGGTGACACCCGCATGGGAGAAGCCGCAGACGGCGCCTTCGGGAGCCTCGGTGGCGGGGTCGGTCATGGTCGCAGCGGTTGTCATCGGATTGTCCCTCCCGACTCGATGTCGAACAGATGCAGGCCGGTGCCGCCGATCTCCAGCGCCACCTCCTCGCCCGGCGTGAAGACCCGATCCGAGCGCACCCGCGCCACAAGTGTGTCACGGGGCGGCGCATCGGGATCTCCCGGATCCACGCCGGAGAAGTCGCCGGCCAGATGCACGTAGGTCTCGGGCTCGACGAGCTCGGTGAAGCGCACCCTCGCCCGGGGCAGGTCCTTCGAGGACACCGCCGGGTCGCGCAGCAGCAGCGACTCGGGCCGGATGCCGGCCACCAGATCGGCGCCCTGGGGCGCCGAGGCGCACAGCTCGGCCGCCGCCTCGGGAACGGCGACGGAGCCGGCCGCCCCGAAGTCCAGCATCGGGCCGCCCGCGGCTCCCGCGCCCACCTGTGCCTTGAGGAGGTTCATGGAGGGGCTGCCGATGAAGCCGGCCACGAACAGGTCGGCGGGGCGGTGGTACAGCTCCTGGGGCGTGCCGACCTGGCGCAACTCGCCGTCGTTCAGAACGGCCACGCGCTCCCCCAGCGTCATGGCCTCGGTCTGGTCGTGGGTCACGAAGACCGTGGTGACGCCCAAGGTGGCGTGCAGTTGGGCCAGCTCGCCGCGCATCTGCACCCGCAGCTTGGCGTCGAGGTTGCTGAGCGGCTCGTCCAGCAGGAAAGCCTTGGGCTGGCGCACGATGGCCCGGCCGATGGCGACCCGCTGGCGCTGGCCACCCGACAGCGCCGCCGGGCGCCGCTTCAGATGCTCGCTGAGTTCGAGGGTCTCGGCGACCTCGGTCACCCGCCTGGTGATCTCGGCGGACGGCACCTTGGTCTGGCGCAGCGGGAAGGCGATGTTGGCGAAGACCGTCATGTGCGGGTACAGGGCGTAGTTCTGGAACACCATGGCCACGTCGCGGTCCCGGGGATGCACCTGGTTCACGATCTCGCCGTCCACGAGGATCTCTCCGGCGGTGATGGCCTCCAGGCCGGCCAGCATCCGCAGCAGCGTGGACTTGCCGCAGCCCGAGGGCCCGACCAGCACGACGAACTCCCCGTCGGCGATGTCCAGGCTCAGCGAGGTCACCGCCTCGGTGCCGTCGCCGTAGACCTTGGTGACGTCGCGGAAGGAGATCTCGGCCATGAAGGGGTCCCTAGAACGCCTTGACGGCTGTGAAGCCGGCGTCGATTGCGATGTTGACGCTGCTGATGTAGCTCGAGGCGTCGGAGGCCAGGAACACCACAAGGGCGCCGACCTCCTCGACCGTGCCGACCCGACCCAGCGTGTTGGCGGCGTTCACCCGATCCATGAAGTTGTCGGCCTCGTCCACGTTCATGTCCTCGAGATCCCGCGTCAGCATGGGCGTATAGATCGTTCCCGGCGAGATGGCGTTGACCCGGATGTTGTCGCGGCCCACCTCCAGTGTGAGCGAGCGGGCGGCCGCCACCACCCCCGCCTTGGCGGCCGCGTACACCACGCAGCCCGGCAGCGAATGGGACGCCTGCACCGAGGACGTGAAGATCATCGAGCCGCCGCCGCGGGCCCGCATCGGGTTGATGCTGTACTGGGCGCACAGCAGCACGCCCTTGAGGTCCACGTCGAGGAGCAGGTCCATGTCCTCCTCGGTCATCTGCTCGAGGTCCACGTAGCGCTCCACCCCGGCGTTGGCGTGCAGCACGTCGAGGCCGCCGTAGCTGTCGACGGCGCACTGGATCATCGCCTTGACGTCGGCGGTGACCGAAACGTCGCCGCCGTCGGCGACCGCCGTCCCCCCGGCAGCCTCGATCTGTGCCACCGTCTCGGCGGCCGTCTCCGTGTTGATGTCGTTGGCCACCACGGCCGCGCCGGCTCCGGCGAGCGCGATGGCGCTTCCCCGGCCGATTCCCGACCCGGACCCGGTGACGATGGCCACCTTGCCAGCCAGCACTCCATCGGTCGTCATGGGGTGTTCCTCCCTGCTGTCATGTTCGTTCGTCCTGCCCGCTCCGTCCATTCCGGCCCTCGCCCATCTTGGACGTCCGGGCGGGGATGCCGGTGGCGCTCCGGCGGCCTCTGAAAATGGCCGCCTACGGCGTCCACCGCCACCCCCGCCCTCGCGCTCGCCTCTTTCGCTCGACCATTCGAGCCACTCAGCCCTTCAGTGCGCCCGCGGTCACGCCCTGCTGGAAGCGGCGCTCCAGCACCAGGTACAGGATGAATACGGGCACAGATCCGATGATCGAGGCCGCGGCGATCAACTCGTGGGGCGTGGCGTACTGGCCGATGAACTGGCTGATGCCCACCGGCAGCGTGTAGGTGTCGGCGTCCCGCATCAGCACCAGCGCCAGGATGAAGTCGTTCCAGTTGGCGAGGAACAGCAGGATCGTCACCGTCACCACGGCCGGGCGCGCAACCGGGACGATCACCCGGAACAGGATCTTCCACTCGCGGGCGCCGTCGAGGCGCGCCGATTCCACCAACTCGCCGGGGATGCCGGCGAAGAAGCCGCGGAAGATCAGGATCGAGATGGGCAGGCCGAACGCCACGTACACCAGGCTCAGCCCGAACAGGTCGTTGTAGAACCCCAGGTGGCGGGCCTCGATCAGCAGCGGCAGCACGAGGGCGGCCGGCGGGATCATGATCCCCAGCAGCAGCAGGGTGAAGACGACGTCGGAGCCCGGGAACCGCAGCCAGGTGAAGGCGTGCGCCGCCAGCAACGAAACCAGGATCGTGAGGACGACCGAGACCACCGTCACGAAGACGCTGTTGACGAAGTAGCCGCCGAGCCCGAACTCCTGCCAGGCGGTGATGTAGTTGCCCGGCACCCACTCGTCGGGGAGGAACTTCTGGTTGTAGACCTCCCGGCCGGTCTTGAGCGACAGTGCGCCGACCCAGGCCACCGGCAGCACGACGGTCACGGCGATGACGACCGCCAGGATCGACAGCCCGGCCTTGGCCCACCCGGCGCGGAGCTCAAACAAGGCGCCTCGCCAACCGGAAGCGGGCCACGCTGGCGATCACGGCCAACACCACGATCACCACGGCGATGGCCGAGGCCACGCCCATGATGCTGAAGCGGAAGCCCTGCTCGAACATGTAGGTGGCCAGCACTTCGGAACTGCGGTTGGGTCCTCCCCTGGTCATCACGAAGACCACGTCGAAGATCTTGAGCCCGCCGATGATGTTCAGCAGCGCCACGACGCCCACGATGTGCCACATCGACGGGATGATCACCCGGAACACCGTGGCGGGAGTCCGCGCCCCGTCGAGGGCCGCCGCCTCCAGCATCGACCGGTCGACGCCCTGGAGGCCGGCGTAGTAGAGGATCATGTCGTAGCCGGCGAACTGCCAGACGGTCACCCCGATGATGGCCCAGAGGACGAACTGCTCCTCACCGAGGAAGAAGATGGGCTGATCGGCGACGCCGAGCCACTGCAGGATCTGGTTCACGAATCCGAAGGCGTCCAGCACCCGCTGCCACATGAGGCCCACCAGGACCGACGGGAGCAGTGCAGGCAGGAAGATGACGCCCCGCAGCAGGCCCGTGCCGCGCACCCGGGTGGAGATCAGCAGGGCGGCCCCGAACCCGATGATGTTCAGGAACAGCGTCGTGAGACCCGTGAACAGCAGGGTGTTGCGCAGCGCCCGCCAGAAGATCTCGTCGCCGGCGATGGTGCGGTAGTTCTCGAGGCCCAGCCACTTGACGTCGGCGATGTCGAAGCCGGTCCAGAGCGACAGCGACACCAACCCCACCACGATGATGGGGACTGCGATGAGCCCCAGGAAAACGGCGAGACTCGGCGCCACCATGGCGACGCCGAGACTCGATGCGTAGTTGCCACCGCGGCGGCGGTCAGCGGCGCGGACGGCGCGCCGCGACAGGCTGGTCCCTGCCGCCGGCGCCGCCGCGGTTGACAACTGTCCGTTGGGTGCCGGCCTAGCCGGCGTCAGCCATGGATGCGACCACCTCGGCCGGCGTGGTGGAGCCGCTGAGCAGACCCTGGACGCCGTTCATCAGCGCCGTGTACACCGGGGTGGTGTAGATCGTGCGGTTGCGGACGGTGGCCTGCGCCGCGATGAGGTCGCGGTAGAGGTCGCTCACGTCCGACGGCAGATCGATGCCCCACGACGGGATGAAATCGTTGGCCACCAGGACCGCCTCGCCGTCGGCGTTGGTCAGGTAGCGCATGAACTCGATGCCCAGGTCGACGTTGGCCGCATCGGACGGGATCGAGAACATCTCGGCCACGCCGCCGGTGGCGAAGCCCTCGCCGCCGTCGGGCGACGGGAAGGGGAACAGGCCCCATTCGAAGCTGTCCTCCACCTGCGCGGCGATGCCGCCGGTGATGAAGTTGCCGACCGGGTAGAACATCGCGGCCTGCTGGGCCACGAACAACTCCAACGCCCCCACGAAGGAGACCATGGAGTTGGCGCCCGGCGCGAACACGCCGTTGTCGATGAGGTCGGCCAGGTTCTCCGCCGCGCCCAAGAACTCCGCATCGTCCCAGGAGGCTGCGCCGGCGTCGGCCTGCACGATGATCGTGTTGGTCGGGTCGGTGTAGGCGAGCTGCGCGAAGAACAGGTCGGCACCGGCCCACATGTCGTTCGTGCCCACGGCCACGCCGAAGTAGCCGGCCTCGTCGAGCGCTGCCGCAGCGGCCTTCAGGGCATCGGAGGAGCGGGGCACTTCGAGGCCCAGCTCGGCGAAGATGTCCTTGTTGTAGGCGATCTGCAGCGAGTTCACGTCCAGCGGGATGGCGTAGGGCACGCCGTCCACGCTGGCGATGGAAGCGATCGGCGGGAAGAAGTCGGGGAAGCCGGTCGTGAACTCACCCTCCAGCGAGGCGAGCGCGCCGTTGTTGACCAGGTCGGTGTACTCGCCGGTCCACGGCACCTGCGCCACGTCGGGCGGCTCGCCGGCGGCGATGGCCGCCCGCAGGTTGGTCATGTAATCGGCGAACGGCGTGTAGGTGCGCACGACGTCCACGTTCGGGTGGTCCGCCTCGAAGAGCGCCTCGGCCTCCTCGTGGACGACCGGGTAGGCGCCCTCGTTGTTCCACGACCAGAACTCCAGCGTGACCGACTCGGCGGCGGGTTCGTCCGCCATCGGTGCGGCCGCAGCAGCCGCCTCGGCCTCTTCGGCCGCCTGCCGCGCCGCCGCGGCCTCGGACTCCGCCGCAGCCGCATCGCTGCGCGCCTGCTCGGCCGCGGCCTGCGCCTCGGCCAGAGCCGCCTCGGCTTCGGCGACCGCCGCCTGGTTGCCCTCAGCGGTGGCCTGCGCCAGATCGGCTGCGGCCTGCGCCGCGTCGGCCGCGGCCTGCGCCGCTGCCGCCGACGCCGAGGCCGACTGCGCGTCGCTCATCGCCACCCCGGCGTTCGCGGACGCGTCGGCGGCCATGTCCATGGCTGCCGCAGTGGTGTCCGCGCTCCCGTCGTCGCTCGCGCACGCCGCAGCCAGCAGCGCCAGCGCGGCTACGAGCACCGAGGCGCGCGCGAACGTCCCGCGTCGAATCGTTCTCATCCCCTACTCCTTTCATAGGACCCCCGGACGGAGGTGGCCCGCAGTATGTCACATCGGGCTCCGCAGGCCGCAGTGGCGGCGATGGGGCGCGGCGCTCAGACGTTCAGCGATTGGGCTCCGGGTACGAGGGCTCAGAGCCGGGCGCGGAGCCACTCCAGGGTGACCCGATTGAACTCGTCGGGGCTCTCCATGCCGGAGAGGTGACCGGCGCCTTCGAACACGTGGAAGTCGGAGCCACCGATGGCTTCGTGGATCTCCTCGGAGCATTGCACCGGGAGGACGACGTCCACCTCGCCGACGGTGACGAGCACCGGAGCGGAGACTTTGTGGGCCTCGCCGCGCATGTCGTAGGAGAGGTTGGCCTCGATCTGGCCCAGGAGACCGTCGTAGCTGGCGGCGTTCGCCCGCATGTGGTCGAGGATGTTCATGAGCATCTCGAAGTTGCGGGACATGAAGCCGGGGCTGATGAGCATCGGCATCGTGGCGGCGTAGTAGTGCTCGACCCCGCCGCTGACCAGGTGCGCCTTCAGCAGACCCAGCGAGAACTCGCTGAAGCCGTGGGTCCCCAGCCACGAGGAGTGCGTCTGCAGCGACAGCACGCGCCCGGGGGCGTCGGCGGCCATGCGCAGGCCGATGGCGCCGCCCAGCGACGAGCCCGACAGGTGCGCCGCCCCGATGCCGAGCGCGTCCATGAGGTCGAAGGTGTCGCCGGCCATGCTCTCGACGCTGTAGGGCGGCGGCGTGGTCTCGCTGCGGCCCACGCCCCGGCCGTCGAAGATCACGCAGCGCACCTCGGACTCGTACGCCCGCACCTGCGGCAGCCAGCGAGTGCCGTCGGCGCCCGTGCCCCGGATCAGCACCAGCGCCGGCAGCGACTCGTCTCCGTGGCTCTCGTAGTAGATCTTGGTCCCGTCCCGGACGGTGACGTGCGGCATGTTCAGCCCCCTTGATTCGGTGTGACCGGCACCGTTGGTGCATCGGTTCCCAGTACGTGCTCCACCACCCCCGCCACGCGGATCGCCGTGTCCTCCCGCAACCGGCCGGCCGTGAACTGCACGCCCACCGGCAGGCCGTCGCCGTCGAAGCCCACCGGCACCGCCACCGTGGGCAGCCCGGTGAGGTTCTGCGGCACCGTGAATCCCATCACGACCTCCCGCAGCGCCCGGTGCTCGCCGTCGACGAGCACCGAGTCGGGATCCTCGACGGTCGACGGTCCGACCGCCGAGATGGGCGTGAGCAGCACGTCCAGCGACTCGAAGGCCTGGTCGAAGGTCCATATGAACTCCAGCCGGCGGCGCCGCGACGCCATGTAGTCGCCGATGGTCACCTCCGACGCCATCCGGAGACGTCCCCGGACATCGGAGCCGTAGTCAGCCGCGCGCCCGGGGTACAGGCCGAGTTGCCGGCTGTGGAAGTCGTAGGCCTCGGCCATCTGCAGGGGCACGAAGGCGGCCAACATGTCCTCCGCCGCCGGCAGGTCGACCTCCACCAGGGCGGCGCCGGCTGCGCGCAGCGCCTCGCAGGTGCGGTCGAACCCCGCCGACGTGCCCTCACCCCAGGGCACCGGTCCCGCCAGCGCGGGGGCGATGCCGACGCGCACGCCGGCCAACCCGTCACCGAACGACGCGGGATCGGGCGCAGGGGGCAGCGGCTCGGACAGCGTCGCCGGATCGCCGGCGTGCGGGCCGCTCATCGCCGCCAGCAGCGGCCAGAGGTCCTCGACCCGGCCCGCCACCACGCCCGGCGTGTCCAGCGAGGGAGCGAGTCCCACGCCGCCGGACCGGCTGATCCGTCCCAGGGTGGGCTTGATGCCGGCCACGCCGCAGAACGCCGCCGGGATGCGCACCGAACCGCCGGTGTCGCTGGCCACCGCCGCGGGCACCATCCCCGTGGCGACGGCCGCCGCTGATCCGCCGCTGGAGCCGCCCGGCACTCTGTCGAGATCCCACGGGTTGCGGGGGCTGGATCTTGTGGCGTGCTGGGACGTGATCCCCCAGCCGAACTCGTGCGAGCGCGTGATGCCCACGATCACCGCACCCGCCGCCCGCAGGCGTCCCACCAGTTCGGCGTCGGCGGAGGACACGCGCCCCGCCAGAACCTCCGAGCCGTAGTCGCCGACGGCTCCGGCCACCTCGAACAGCTCCTTGACACCGACCGGCACGCCGTGCAGCGGACCCCTCGTCTCGCCGCGGCGCAACTCGGTGGTCCGCTCGGCCGCCTCCGCCGTCGCCCGTTCGGCGGTGACGTCGGCGAACGCCCCCAACGCTCCGTCCAGGCGATCGATCCGTTCCAGGGTGGCGGCGAGCACCTCAGAGGGATCCGTCTCGCCCGCGGCGTACAGCGAGCCGAGCCGCGCGGCGGAAAGGCCCGAGGCGTCCATGCCGGTGCCTGCTCGACTCAGCCCGACGGGATCCCGGGGAGCTCGGGCACGGACTGGTACCCGGCGCGCTCGAGGGAGGGCACGCCGCCCAGCACCCACAGGATCACCATGTCCTCCTCACCGATCGAACCCGCGGAATGGGCGGCGTTGACGGGCACGAACACCACGTCGCCGGGGCCGATCTCGTAGTACTCGTCGCCGACCCGGTGCCATCCCCGCCCCGACAGCACGATCACGACCTCCTCGGCATCGGGATGCAGGTGGTGTTCGTGCGTGCCGCCGTTACCGGGGTAGACCGTGCGCCCCACCATGACCTTCTCCGAGCCCTGGCGGGCGTCGGAGACGAGCGTGCGCACGTCGAGATGGGCGAACGCGGTTCCGGTGAGGTCGTCGAGCGGTGTGGTGTCGGCGCGGGTGACGTACTCGGGGGCATCGCTCTCGATCATGCGCGGAGTATAGAACTATGATTTTGCCCAGCTAGGAGACTGCTGAGCAATCCGGCGGACGCCCCGACCCGTCATTCCGGCGAAGGCCGGAATCCAGGGCCTGGTGCCCGACCGGCGTAGTCGGTGGATTGCACAACAGTCTCCCGAGGGGACACGACGAGGGGAGAGGTGTGAGGGCTCGCACGGAGGCAGGACCGCTTCAGGGCGGGCCGGCGCCCACCGCGCCCGGCCCGGGCAGCGCCACCGGTGTGCGCACCTCGCCGCTGACCGCCGAGGAGATCACCACCTTCTACACCAAGGGCTACCTCCGCCCCGGCAGGATCTTCAGCGACGAGCAGGTGGAGTTTCTGCGCGACCTGGTCGGGCGCCTCACCCGCCAGGAAGACGAGGCCGGCCGGCGCTACGACCTGCTGGACCCGGCTCTATGGCCCGACGTGGAGGATGGCAACGGCGAATCGCTTGACGGCGCAGAGCCGGTTGACGGCAGAAGGTCGCTTGACGGCGGCGAGTCGGTCGACGGCGGCGGCCCGGCCGGTGACGCCAACCGCGATCCGGCGCAGAGCTTCGACTTCCTGTTCAACATGTGGCTGATCGACGACGACTTCCGGGCCGCCGTGTTCAATCCCACGATGGCCCGCTGGGCGGCGCAGCTGCTGGGCACCACGAGTGTGCGGCTGCTGGAGGACAACGCCCTCAACAAGTCACCGAGCCCGCACGAATTGCGCTGGCACCAGGACTACTCCTACTGGCCCTTGGCCCAGGCCAACGCCGTGACCGCCTGGGTGGCCCTCGACCACACCAGCGCCCACAACGGCGCCATGCGGATGGCGTGCGGCAGCCACCACCTCGGCGAGCGCCTGCCCGTGGTCTTCGGCACCGGCACCCCCTACCTGCGCGAGTCCCGCCCGGCCAGCGTCGGGGAGGTCGGCGACCCCGAGGCGCTGGGGCTGCCGGTGGAGGTCGTGGAGTTGGCCCCCGGCGAGGTGTCGATGCACTCGGCGCTGACCTGGCACGCCTCGGGCCCGAACCTCTCCGATCGGGGGCGGCGAGCCATGGTGGTCCGCTACGTGGCCGACGGCACCATCTGGCTGGGCGCCCAGCGCTACGAGTACAACTACACCGACGAGGAGGTGGGCTTGGACCCCGGCGAGCCGATCGGGGGCCGCTACTTCCCCGTCATCGGTTTCCAGTACCACGAGGAGGACCAGTGCGACGACGGCGACTCGCGCGACGGCGCCTTGTCGTGCGACTGATCCGGCGACTGTCCGCCGCGAGAGGAGCACCATGACCGACACCCCCACTACCGGACCCGACGGGCTGCGGCGCTTCGACGCCGCCCGGGTGGTGCCGTGCGAGGACGAGACCACCCTCGCCGACGCCGCGGTCGTGGTTCGCGACGACCTCATCGAATGGGTCGGCGCCCGGGCCGAGCTGCCGGCCGCCTACCGCGACCCCGCCATCCCGGTGACCGACGCCGGGGAGGCCACGATCATCCCCGGCCTCGTGGACGGCCACATGCACATCAGCTTCGGCGAGCCGCGCACCGAGGAGGAACTCTTCATCTACACCCCGGCACCGTACCGGGCCATCCGCGCCGCCATCGACGCCGAGAAGGTGCTGCTGGCCGGTGTGACCGCCGCCTGCGACCCGGGCGGCCCCAACGGCGTAGCCCCCGCCGTGCGCGACGCCATCGACGGCGGCCTGATTCAGGGCCCGAGGTTCTCGGCCGCGGGACGCCAGATCACCACGCAACTCGGCATCGGCGACACGCTGCCCCGCTGGATCGACGTGCACGAGTCGTCCTTCGGCGCCCTGGTGCAGTGCACCGAGGACCTGCTGCAGGAGATCCGCAACCAGGTGAAGGACACGGTGGACCTCATCAAGATCGCGGGCTCGGGCCCCGGCACCACCGAGTACGCCGCCTTCAGCCGTGACGAGCTCGCCGTCGCGGTCGCCGAGGCGCACCGCCTGTGCCGGCCGATCACCATGCACGCCCGCTCACGGCAATCGGTGGCCGACGCCGCTGCCGTGGGCATCGACTGGATCATGCACGCCTCCTACATGGACCCCGCCACCCTGGAGGTGGTGCTGGAGAAGCAGATCCCGCTGCTGCCGGCCATGACCCTGCTGGTCAACAGCCTGGAGGCCCCGGGGCACCGGGGATTCGTGGCCGACGCCATGAAACACGAACTGGACGCGGCCGTGGCGATCCTGTCCAAGGCCCACGCCGCCGGCGCCACGCTCATCGCCGGCTCCGAGACCGGGTTCGCCATGACCCCCTACGGCGAGTGGCACACCCGGGAGATGGAGCTGTTCGTGAGCCATCTGGGCATGACCGACATGGAGGCGCTGCTGTGCATGACCCGCAACGCGGCGCTGGCGGTGCCCCGTCACCGGGACATGGTGGGCACCCTGCGCCCCGGCAAGTTCGCCGACCTGCTGATCGTGGACGGGAGTCCGGACGAGGATGTGCGCATCCTGGGCGATCGCTCGCGACTGACGGCCGTCATCAAGGGCGGCCAGAGAGTCGAGCCCTCGGGACGCGGCAGCCAGACCCGGCAGCGCTTCGAGCAGGCACGCCGCTACACCCACCACCTGCACACCCGAGCCGCAGCCGAGTCCCTGCGCTGAGCCTCGGTTCGCGGCAGGCTCTGGACGTTCCAGGATCCCTCCCCAGACCGGAGTCGCATGAACGCTGAGCACCGCTCCCTGACCGAACTGGCCGACCTCGGCGGTCGCCTGGCCGTCGTCACCGGCGCCGCCCGCGGGTTCGGCGCCGCCATCGCGAACCGTCTCGCCGAGGCCGGGGCGACGGTGGTCATCGCCGACGTGCGACTCGACGATGCCGCAGCCACGGCTGCACGGATCGCCGACCGCACCGGCGCCAGGTGCGTCGCCGAGCGCCTCGACGTGACCGACGAGGCGGCTGTGACGGCGGCCTTCGCCGGCTGGCGTTCCGAGCACGGGCCGGTGGACATCCTCGTGAACAACGCCGGCGTGTTCTCGAACCACCTCGCCCACGAGATGCCGATCGCCGAGTTCGACCGGATCCTCACCATCAACGTGCGGGGCGCCTACCTGTGCTCGCAGGCCGCCCTCCGGCAGATGCGCGCCGCCGGGCGCGGGGCGATCGTCAACGTGGCCTCCGTGGACGCCTACTCGACCTCGGCGGAAGGGCTGACGCACTACACCACGTCCAAGCATGCCATCGCCGGCATGACCCGCTCGCTGGCCGTGGAGGCGGCTCCGATCGGCGTCCGGGTGAACGCCGTGTGCCCCGGTGCGGCCATGACCGAGGGCGCCGTGGAACTCGTGACAGGCGGCGAGGCCACCGGTATCGACGTGGAGGCCCAGTGGGACGGGATCGTGGACCGCACCCCGCTGGGGCGGCTGTGCGACGTGGACGACGTGGCACGGGCCGTGACGTTCCTGGCCTCGGACCTGGCCGCCTTCGTGACCGGCGTATTGCTGCCGGTCGACGGCGGGATCCTCATCCAGCCGCTGGAGGGCTACGTCCCCCACACCGAGGACGCCTGATGGCCCACCCTTCCACCAGGACCCACCAACGCGCCGCGCCCCACCCACTCGCCGCCCCTCGCCCCGTCATTCCAGCGAAGAGCCTGCCCCGGACTCGATCCGGGGCCGGAATCCAGAGCTTCCGGTCCCCGTCTGAACCATGCTCGAGGTGATCCTCCCCAAGACGGGGATCTACGAGGGAGACGTCACGCTCATCGAGTGGCTCGTGGACGAGGGCGGTGAGGTGTCCATCGGCGATCCGCTCTTCCTGATGGAATCCGAGAAGGTGGAGATGGAAATCGAGTCGGACGTGGACGGTTGGCTCCACAGGGAGGCCGAGCCGGGACTCGAGGCGCCGATCGGAACCCGCATCGGCGTCATCGCCGAGACCCCGGAGGAGTGCGCGGCGCTGTTCGGCTCATGACCACCGCCGGCATCACTTCCACGAACGACGGCGACCCCCCGGACGCGGCGGCCTCGGACCTCTCGGCCGTCAGCCGGGAAGCGCTGCTGGCGGGACTGGCGATGATGGTGCGCATCCGCAGCTTCGAGGACCGGGTGCAGCGGGAGTTCGCCAGGGGCGAGATGCCCGGCTTCGTCCACACGTACCACGGCGCCGAGGCGATCGCCGCCGGGGTGTGCGCCCACCTCACCGATGCCGACCTGATCACCAGCACCCACCGCGGCCACGGGCACTGCATCGCCAAGGGATGCGACCTCGACGGCATGGTGGCCGAGCTGTACGGCCGGGAGACCGGGCTTTGCGCCGGGCGGGGCGGCTCGATGCACATCGCGGACTTCAGCCGGGGCATGCTCGGTGCCAACGCCATCGTGGGCGGGGGCATCTCCCTGGCCACCGGCGCGGCGCTGGCCGCGGACGTGCTGGGCGACGGGCGGGTGGCAGTGGCGTTCTTCGGCGACGGTGCCGCCAACCAGGGCATCTTCCACGAGTCGCTCAACCTGGCCGCCATCTGGCGCCTGCCGGTGATCTTCGTCTGCGAGAACAACGGCTGGGCCGAGTCCACGCCGGCGAGCTACTCCACCAGCGTGGCCGACATCAGCGCGCGGGCGGCCGCCTACGGGATCCCGGGCGTGACCGCCGCCGGGGAGGACTACGAGTCCGCGCACCGCGCCGCCGGGGAGGCCGTGCACCGCGCCCGCGCCGGCGAGGGGCCCACGCTGCTGGAGGTGAAGGTTGCCCGCATCCGGGGCCACTACATCGGCGACCACCAGCAGTACCGGCCCCGCGATGAGCGCCAGGAGGCGCGGGGCCGTGACCCGGTGGTACTGCTCGCCGAGCGGCTCGGCGAGGACCTGGCCCCGTATCGCGCCGCCGTGGCGGCCGAGATCGACGCCGCCTTCGAGACCGGTCCGCAGGGCGACTGGCCCGAGCCCGCCACCGTGGAGCGCGACGTCCTCGCCCCGGATCCGGCCGGCCCGCAGCCGGCTGTCGCGGCGCCGCCCGCCGAACGGGAGATCACGTTCCTGGAAGCGGTGAACGAGGGCCTGAACCAGGCCATGGCGGCCGACGACGCGGTGATCGTCCTGGGCGAGGACATCGCCGGGGGCGCAGGCCTGGGCGGCCGGCACGAGGGGGCCATGGGGGGCACTTTCGGCGCCACGCGGGGGCTGCTGGGGACCTTCGGGCCGGCGCGGGTGCGCGACACGCCGATCTCCGAGGCGGGCTTCGTGGGCGCCGCCACCGGCGCCGCCCTGGCGGGCCTGCGGCCGGTCGTGGACGTGATGTGGGCCAGCTTCGTGCCGTACTGCTTCGATCAGGTCTTCAACCAGGCCGCCAAGATGCGCTACATGTTCGGCGGCCAGGCCACCGTGCCGCTGGTGCTGCGCATGGCCGTCGGGGCGGGCCTGCGGGCGGCGGGCCAGCACTCCGACACCCTGTACCCGGTGTTCGCCAGCGTTCCGGGGCTGAAGGTGGTGGCACCGTCCACGCCCGCCGATGCCAAGGGGTTGCTGCTGCGGGCCATCGCCGACGACAACCCGGTGATGTTCCTCGAGCACATGGGCCTGTACCGCACGAAGGGACCGGTGGCGCCGGAGCCGTATGAGATCGCCCTCGGGCAGGCCGCCTGCCTCCGGTCCGGGGACGACGTCAGCCTCGTTGCCGTCGGCGAATGCACCCTGCGGGCCCTCACCGCCGCCGAGGAGCTCGCCGGGGAGGGCATCTCGGCGGAGGTGATCGACGTGCGCACCATCGCCCCGCTGGATGCCGAGACGATCTGCGCCTCGGTGGGCCGCACCGGCCGGGCGGTGGTGGTGGAGGAGAGCCCGCGCCGCTGCGGCCTCGCCGCCGAGATCGCCGCGGTCATCACCGAGAACACCTTCGCCAGCCTCAGCCACCCTGTCGCACGGGTGACCGCCGCCAACTCCCCCGTCCCCTTCAGCCCGCCCTTGGAGGACGCCTGGCTTCCCAGCGCCGCCGACATCGTCGCCGCCGTCCGGGCCATGGATTGAGGGCTCCGGCAAGGGAGAGTCGCCGCAGCACACGCGGTTCCTAGGCTGGGGCGGCACCCGAGGAGGCTCCATGCGCTGGTCCAACCTGTTCGTCCCCACCTTGCGCGAGGCGCCCGCGGAGGCGGAGGTGTCCAGCCACCGGCTCCTGCTGCGGGCCGGCTTCGTCCGCCAGCTGCACTCCGGGCACTACTCCCTGCTGCCACTCGGCCTGCGGGTGCACGACAAGGTGGCCGACATCGTGCGGGAGGAGATGGACGCCATCGGCGGCCAGGAGTTGCTGCTGCCGGCCATGCACCCCGCCTGGGTCTGGGAGCAGAGCGGTCGCTGGAGCTCGATGGGCGAGGAGATGTTCCGCCTCACCGACCGCAAGGGTGCCGACAATGCCCTGGGCATGACGCACGAGGAGGTGATCGCCCTCCACGCCCGGGAGATCCACTCCTACCGCGAGGTCCCCCAGATCTGGTACCAGATCCAGTGGAAGTTCCGCGATGAGCCCCGGCCCAAGAGCGGCCTGCTGCGCGTCCGGGAGTTCGCCATGAAGGACTCCTACAGCCTGGACATCGACGACGCCGGCCTCGACCGTGCCTTCGACCTGCACCACGGGGCCTACACCCGCATCTTCGAGCGCATGGGCCTGCCCGCCATCGCCGTGGAGGCCTCCTCGGGCGCCATGGGCGGCAGCGCCAGCGTGGAGTTCATGGTGCCGTCGGACGCCGGCGAGGACGACATCGTGCGCTGCGAGAACTGCGGCTACGCCGCCAACGTGGAGCGGGCGGTGGCCGTCGTGGCGCCTGTGGACGACCCGCCGGGAGGCACGCCGGAGCGCTTCGCCACGCCGGGGATCCGCACGATCGCCGCCCTGGCGGCTGCGGAGGCGGAGGCCCCGCCCGAGCGCCAGATCAAGACGATGGTCTTCGTGCTGGACGGGCAGGTGACGCTCGTGCTGCTGCGCGGCGACCACGAGTTGAGCGTCCAGAAGCTCGTGGACAACACCGGGGCGGCGACCGCCCGTCCCGCGGGGGCCGAGGAGTGCGTGGCCGCCCTGGGCGCCGCACCGGGCAGCCTCGGCGCCGTCGGCGTGACCGACCTGCCGGTGCTGGCCGATAGTGCCCTGGCCGGTCGCAGCAACCTCACCACCGGTGCGAACGTCGACGACTTCCACTTCCGCGGGGTGGACATCGAGCGCGACATCATCGTGGGCGAGTGGCTGGATCTACGCCAGGTGAGCCACGGCGAGCCGTGCACGGGCTGTGGGAGTCCGCTGGAGTTGCTCCGCTGCATCGAGACCGGTCACATCTTCAAACTGGGGCGGCGCTACGCCGAAGCCTTCGAGACGACCGTCATGGACGCCGACGGCACCCCTCGGACCCTCACGATGGGCAGCTACGGCATCGGCATCGGACGGGCCGTGGCCGCCGTCGCCGAGACGCACCACGATGAGCGCGGCCTCTGCTGGCCCGTCTCGGTGGCACCTTACGAGGCGGCCGTGGTGCCGATCTCAGGACGCGACGAAGCGGTGACCGAGGTTGCCGAGAGCCTCTACGGCGAGCTGCGGGCGGCCGGCGTGGAGGTGATCCTCGACGACCGGGACGCCCGAGCGGGGGTCAAGTTCAGCGACATCGAACTGGTGGGCATCCCCTTCCGGGTGACCGTCGGCCCCCGAGGACTCGCGGCCGGCAACGTCGAAGTGACCGACCGCGCCACCGGCGAGACCACCAACGTCGGGGTCGAGAGCGCTGCCGAAGCGGTCACCACCGCACGCGACGCCGCCCTCGCCGCCCTCTGAGCCCCCTGCGGGCCGGGCCCCTCCAACGGAGGCCATGAGGTTCTCGACATGACCGACCCGAGTCCCCCTGAAGGCGGGGCGATTCCCCGTCGTCGGTCTGCCTTCATCGCATCGTCGCCCGGCCGGATCCGTTGCCCACCGAGCCTCGGCCACATCGCCTCGCTCGGGGTCGCTTCGCGGCCACAACCATCCCAAGTGTGCGAAAACGGCAATCACTCCCGTGCTAACACGGCATCGACTGCCAGAGCGGCGAGGAAAGCGCACCCCGTAACCGACACAAACCATCCTGCCCCACCGCCTCATGACACCGCTCGGAGGAGCCGACCGGGACGGTGTGCCCGTAACCGACATAACCATCCTGCCCCACCGCCCCTACCGATTTGAACATAACACGTCAATACATATTATATAGTAGTAGTGTACTAAATTATGTGCTAAAGCGGTAGCAGATCCTGTGCTAGAGCGGGAATCGTCGGTCTGGAGAGGTAGAGTTCGAGCGTGTCGGAGTATCTCCCCAGAATCCTCGACGAGTTGGTTGAGGAATACCTGACCGAGTTGCCGGCAATAATGCTCGTCGGGCCACGCGCCTGCGGGAAGACCACAACCGCCGCTCGCCACGCTGCGACCATCATCCGGTTGGATTCCGACGCCGATACCGCTGCCTTGGGCACCGACCCAGATGCGGCCCTGCGCGACCGCACCGAACCTGTCCTCTTGGACGAGTGGCAGCTAATGCCAACCGTCTTGCGCGCGTTGAAGCGGGCCGTAGACACCGAACGCCGGCCCGGGCGCTTCCTGATCACCGGCTCGGCCCGAAGCGACACGGCCGACCGATTCTGGCCCGGAACCGGCCGGGTGGTGATGATTCCCATGTATCCGCTGACGATTGCGGAGCAAATGCAACGAACTGTCCGACCGATCGTGGACCGGGTCGTGGACGGGGAATCGCTGCGAGGCGACGTCGCTGCCCCGGACCTGCGGGGTTACCTGGAGCTGGCTCTTCGCGGCGGTTTCCCGGAACCCGCGTTGCATCTGGGCGATAGGTCCGCCAGGGACTGGCTTGAAAGCTACGCCGACCAGATCGCCTTCAGGGATGCCCGCTCCTACGGCGAAGTCCCGGACGCGGCGCGCATGCGCCGTTACCTGTCCTCCTTCGCCATCAACTCCGCAGGCACGCCCCAGGACAAGACCCTGTACGACGCAGCAGGCATATCCAGAAAGACCGCTGCCGCCTACGAGCGGCGTCTGGTCGATCTTATGGTGATCGACAGGATGTCGGCTTGGTCCACGAATCGCCTCAAGCGTTTGAGCCGCACACCGAAGCGGTACGTGATCGACTCAGGGCTGCTTGCGGGCATCCTCCGCACAGATCTCGAAGACACCTTGAGCGACGGAGCGCTTCTAGGTGCCATGATCGACACCTTCGTCGTAGCTCAGCTACGGGCGGAGGCCGCTGTGGCGCGCACGCGCTACCGGCTCTCGCACCTGCGTGACCAGAACGGGCGACGAGAGGTGGACGTGATCGCCGAACTACCCAGGGGGCGCCTGATCGGCATCGAGATCAAGGCCGCCGCCGGGGTCAGGCGAGCCGACGCCCGCCATCTGATTTGGCTGCGGGACTCCGTGGGGGAGTCGTTCGTCGCAGGGGTTGTGTTCCACACCGGACGGGACACCTTCGAACTCGACGACCGGATCGTGGCCACCCCGATCTCGGCACTCTGGTCCGCGTAGCCTGCCGGTCCCTGATGAGGGCCGCGCCCCTCACACGAGAGTCCCCTCGAATCGGGCGATTGCGCCTGACTACCGTGGTGACACGGCAGTTGCTGCCGTCCAGAGACCGCCTTGGAGGTAGCCAGGAACACCGCTCGGCCAGCCCGCCCGGGGGCCCGACGCGAGACTGTGCCCGGAGTGGGAATTGAACCCACACGCTCTTGTCGAGCCGAGGGGTTTAAGCCCTCTACGTCTACCTGTTCCGCCATCCGGGCCGCCCAGTCACGTTACCCGTCCGGTAGTCCACGAACCCGAACCCGGCGAGGCACAGATCGGCCGAGCCGCGCTCGGGCGCGGCACTCCGCCGAGTGGCCCAGCTCGCTCAGGCGGCTTGTCGCACCTCGGTGTTCCCCGACAGCGGCAACTCGAGGCTCTCGGCCAGAGCCGTCGCCGGGGCGTCGATGTCCTCGGTGGCCTGCCAGAGTTCGTCCCGCACCCGGGCCGCTTCCGGCGGGTCCAGCCCGTTGGCGGCCACGACACCTTCGATCATGTCGGCCAGCACCGCCGGCCAGCGGCGGCCCCGGCTGCGCACCGACACCAGTGCCGATCCGTCGGGCCCACGCCGGATCGTGCGGTCCAGTCCGGCAACGCGCGGCGGCGTGCGGAACGCCGGAACGTCCAGTTCCATCAGGGTGGCCGCCGCAGCCAGGCACCGTCCCGCCTCGGCGAACCGCCAAACGTGTCTCTCACTCATGCCCACAGTGTGTCCAGGGGGTGTGACAGCGAGCGGCGGCTAGCTGTGACAACCGGGGAGGTTGATGCTCCTATGTTTGTCAAGTCGTTTGTTGGCTGAGCCAGTTCTGGTAGTGGTTGGCGAGGTCGCGGTTGTGGTGGAGGCCTCGTTCGAGTTCTGAGACGCGGCTGGGGTTGGCGCCGATGGCGGCGGCGGTGGTGTGGATGGTGAGTCCGGCTTGTTGACGCCGGTGGCGTAGGCCCGCTCCCCGGGGAACGGCGGGCGGGTTGGTGAGCAGTTGGTGGATCTCCCGTGCGATGTGGCGTTTGAGGCAGCGGATGATCTCGCGGTGGGTCTTGCCCTCGGCGCGACGGCGTTCCGCGTAGTCGATGCTTCGCTGCTCGCAGCGCAGCCGAACCATGGCAATGCGCCACAGGGCGTTGTTGGCTTGGCGGTTGCCTCCTCGGTTGAGGCGGTGTCGCACCGTTTGGCCCGAGGACGCCTCAATGGGGCTCGCTCCGCGCAGCGCGGCGAAGGACGCCTCGCTGCGCATCCGGTCGGGGTTGTCGCCCGCCGCGACCAGCAGCGCCGCGGCGGTGTCGGCGCCGACGCCGGGAGCGGCCAGCAGCGCGGGGTTGGCTCGCTCGCACAGGCGGAGCAGATCGACGTCGAGAGCGTCGATCTCGGCGGTGAGCGCCTGGTGGCGACGGGCCAAGGCCCGCAGCGCCGTCTCGGCGGCGCCGGTCACCGCGTCCGGGGCCGATCCGGGCCGCAGACGAGCGCAGGCATTGAGGAGGTCGCCGCCGCGCAGCCCGCTGAGGTGCTCTTTCATCCGGTCGGGGGCGGTGACGACGATGCCGTGGATCTGATCGGCGGCCTGGGTGCGAGCCTTGATCGCGGAACGGCGAGCAGCCGCCAGCATCCTGATCGCCTCGACGGGCCCGTCGCCTGACTTGGGCTGTGTGGCGGCTTCGCCGCTCAGCACCGCCCGCGCCGCCGCCTCGGCGTCGACGGCGTCGCTCTTGCCCCGGCGCCGCCGGTTCTGGCGGTTGGGGCGGTTCACCTCCACCACGAGCATGCCGCCTGCGGCGAGGCGGCGGGCGAGCCCGGCGCCGTAGGAGCCGGCGCCTTCCACGCCGACGGCCGCGACCGGGCCGTGCGACTCCATCCACACAAGCAGCTCCTCGCAGCCGGCGGCGTCCGCGCTGAACGAGGCTGCGCCCACCGCCCCGCCGACAGCGCCCACCGCGCACGCCACGCGGACGTCTTTGCGGGCGCTGGCCCCGACGACGATTCCGGGTTGGTTCCCTGACATAATCGTGCTGCCCTCCTCGGAGCCGTCCAACGACAGCGGGCACCACCGGCGGGGGCGGCGGACAGGACACTCACGGCGTTCAGCTCAAGGCCCCTATCAGGTCACGTCCGCCCCTGCTGGCAGTGCTCGTCCCCGGCCAGCAGCAGGCCGACAAATCAACGTGAAGGCACAAGGCCGGTCCCTGGGTGAGTCAGACCCGCCCCAGCCGGGAACACCTCCAGTGTGAGTGCCCCTGGGCGGTGGTGTGTCGCTCGGTGGGGGGGCCGTTGGGTGTCACCGGACGGTGTAGTGGACCTTCTAGGGCAGCAAGGTCCGGGCTGCCCGCTCGGCAGGGGTGCTGTTGGTGTTATCGGTCGGCGTAGTGGACGCCGTCGGGGGGCCAGGTGAACGGCCCCCAGCAGGCGATGGTGCCGTCGGCGCGCAGGGCGCAGGTGTGTTCGTCGCCGGCGGTGACGGCGGTGAAGTGCCCGTGCGGCACGGTCGGGTGGTAGTCCTCGAGGTCGCCCCAGCATTCGATAGTGCCGTGGGTGCGCAGCCCGCACGTGTGGCTCTCGCCGGCGCTGACGGCGGCGAATTGCCCGCCGGGCGTATCGGCCTGTCCGATGTAGACCACGCTGCGTGTGTAGTCGTCTTCGACGAAGTTGTTGTTGCCCCAGCAGGTGATGGTGGCGTCGGTGCGCAGCGCGCAGGTGTGGACCCAGCCGGCGCTGACGGCGGTGTAGGCGCCGGGGGGGCTGGTGGCTCGGCCGTAGGAGTTCTCGCCCCAGCAGGCGACGGCGCCGTCGGCGCGGACCGCGCAAGTGTGCCATTTGTTGGCGCTGACGGCGCTGTAGCGCCCGCTGGGGTTCGGCGCTTGGCCGTGGGAGTTGTGGCCCCAGCAGGTGAGGGTGTTGTCGGCGCGGATCGCGCAGGTGTGGCGGTTGCCGGCGTTCACGGCGCGGAAGCGCCCCGCGGGCGCCGCGGTGCGGCCGTCGTCGTCGTTGCCCCAGCAGGCGAGGGTGCCGCCGCTGCGGATCGCGCAGGTGTGCTCGTCGCCGGCGCTGACGGCGATGAAGGCGCCCGGTGGCGGGTCGGCCTGGCCGTCGTCGCTGTTGCCCCAGCAGGCGAGGGTGCCGTCGGCGCGCAGCGCGCAGGCGTGCTCGTCGCCGGCGCTGACGGCGGTGTAGGGACCGCGGGCGTCCCCGCCGGCCGGGGCGACCGCGAGGAGCAGCGGGGAACTCGCCAGCCAACGCCCTGCTGCGGTCGTGGCGGGCAAGAAGCGCCCGTCGGGCAGCCAGCGGCCGCCCCACGCGCCGTCGGGGCGCCGCTGCTGCACGCCGACCTCGACGCGCCCGTCGTCGAGCCTGCGCGCCGCGATCCGCACATCGCCCGCCGGTGTCACAAGCGGGGAACTCGCCAGCCAACGCCCGACGGCGGCGGTGGCGGGCAACGAGCGCCCGTCGGGCAGCCGGCGATCGCCCCAGGCGCCGCTGGGGCGCCGCTGCTGCATGCCGACCTCGACGCGCCCGTCGTTGAGCCTGCGGGCCGCGACCCGCACCTCGATGGCACCACCGGCGGTTTCCTCAGCGGCGGTGAGCGCATCGATGGCACCACCGGTGGATTCCTCAGCGGCGGCGGGCGCGGCGACCAGCGCCCCCCCCCCGGCGGCCGCCAACCCGACAGCGAGCACGGCCGCGGCCCGGCTGCGGCGCCAAAGACTCAACACTCCGCGGGTGCGTCGGCAGATCCCGAGACGCGCGACCACCCCGCCGGTTCGGAGAACGCTCATACCTCACCCTCCCGGCACAACCCGCACGACTGCGCCACGACGCGAACCCCGAACACTACAACGCGCGGGCCCATCGGGGGCTGGAGATCCTAAACAGCGAACCTGACGGCGGGGCTCGTGCTGTTGCTGCGACCGGCGCGTTCGCCGAGGCGGTAAACCCCCTCGCTCACCCGTGCGGAGCGGGCAGAACCGGGCGATCCGTGGTCTCGGACAGAGCCGCGTCCTCCCTCGACGCCCCTCCCGCGCCAAGACGCGCCTGAACTTGGTATGTGAGAGGGCAGCGCGCCTCGGCAGTGCGCTCGTAGCTGCTAGGTGTGACAACCGGGGAGGTTGTCCCTGGGTTGAGGGGATCGGGGGGTCCCCGTTGGGGTGAGCCCTCCCGGCGATGCTGTGGGTCTGAAACAGTCCACGGCTCCCAAGGAGGGCTCATGGCACAGATTAGACAGCACGCCAACGCGCGGCTCACGGTTCGCCAGCGCCGGGAGATGGTCTCGGCGATGCTCGATGAGGGTTGGCCGGTCGCGGCGGCCGCGGAGCGGTTCCAGGTCAGCGCCAAGACGGCGCGCAAGTGGCGCGACCGCTACGTCGCCGAGGGCCCCGGGGGCCTGGCGGATCGCTCCAGCCGGCCTCGCTCCTCGCCGACGCGCACACCCCCGGAGGTGCGCGCCAGGGTGGCCGAACTGCGCGCCCAGCGCCGCCGCGGCGCCGCCTGGATCGCCCACAAGACCGGCCTGGCGCCCTCGACGGTGCAGAACATCCTCAACGAGGCGGGCCTGGGGCGCCTCGACCGGGGCGACCGCGCCACCGCGAAGGCGCAGCGCTATGTGCGCGAAACCCCTGGTGAGCTGATCCACGTGGACGTCAAGAAGCTGCCGGGCATCCCCCCCGGCGGCGGCTGGCGGCACCACGGACGAGGCAACGCCCCCACGCCCGGCGCCAAAGCCGGCTACCGCTACCTCCACAGCGCCCTCGACGACCACAGCCGCCTCGTGTACAGCGAGATCCACGACGACGAGCGCGCCCAGACCGCCGCGGACTTCTGGCGGCGCGCCGAGCGCTGGTTCAACACTTGGGGCATCGCCTGCGAACGCGTCCTGACCGACACTCATACTGGTTGGGTGCCTGTCGGTCTGGGGCGGGCCTGACTCGCTGACTGACTGGCTTCGTGCCTTGCCGTTGATCTGTCGGCTCGTGCCGGGCCGGCGGGCGCGCACCAAGGTCAAGAAGACCCGCCCCTACCGGCCCCAGACCAACGGCAAGATCGAACGCTTCCACCGCACCCTCCTCCAGGAATGGGCCTACATCCGCCCCTGGCGAAGCGAAACCCAACGCGCCGACGCCTACCGCGGCTTCCTCCACTACTACAATTGCCACCGAACCCACGGAGCGCTCAACTGGAACACCCCAGCCTCCACCATCGGGAACAACCTCCCCGCACTACACACCTAGGCGGGCGTCACCGCTTGGGCGGCCAACGCGGCGAACGGCCCTTCGCAGCTGCTGAGGGGCGAACCCCAGGAAGGTTCCGGCTGGGACAGGTGGTCGCGGCGGACGCTTTCGAGCACAGGGTTCGGCGTTTCCCAGAGCATGTCCCAGAATCCGGACAAGTCCCGGAACGGCAGATTCTCGTTCATTTCCTCCGGCAGCGCGGCGTAGTCGCCCAGCCGGCGCGCCAGCGCCGCGGAGACGGCGAGCAGGCGGGCGTGGGGCGCCACGGTGCCGGTGATGATTTCCTGGCGCGGCAATCCGGAGGCGCCCAGGAACCACACGCCGCCGGGACGGTCGCGGGCGGCGTGTACGGCCGCGGTGAACTCCTCACTGTGCTCGCCGGCGTTGCCGGTGCGCATCGCTTCCTCGAATAGCCAGAGCACCTCGGTGTCGGTGCGGGCACGCCACCGGTCGTCGGCCAGCATCTGCCAACCAGATCCCAGGGGGCTGTGCAGGAGACCGGGCAGCGCGCCGCATACACCAGCGGCGCGATCCACCACGAGGTCGCGGTCGGCGAGCAGGCGGACCGGGCCGAGGGCGGCCCAGTAGATCCGCGAGTCGGCGACGAAGCAGGCGGCGACGCCGTGGCCTGGCGGCGGTGGGGGAGAGGACCAGGAGGCGTGTCGGCGGCGGTGCAGTTCCGCCAAGCGCTCCGAGGCGTCGCACAGCAAGCCGGCCAGGTTCTCCCGATGCCCCTGCGCCAGATCCTCGAGCGCGGCGGCGATCTGTTCGGGCCATTCGCCGACCGCCCACAGAGAGCCCGTCTCGGCCGGCGGCGGGTCCTGGTGGAGGCGGGCCCAGACGGGAGCCGCCGGGGGGATCGGCACGCCGTCGATGAGCCACCCCGTGGCGCCACGGTGGCCGTGCAGCGCAGTTCGGCGACCCTCCTCGGCGATTACGCCCGGCTGCGCGGCACCGCGGTAGGGGATTGCCCACTCCGTTACCGGCGGCGAGTCGCGGAGGCGGCGGTCGCCGTCTCTCACAGGTCGAGACCCTCCTGGTCGACGCCGAGGACTTGCGTGCCGGCCAGGGCCTTCTCCAAGTCCTCCAGTTCGGACTGCTTGTTGGTGACTCTCGAGTGGCGTTCAGGAATGTCGGCGTAGTCGTCCGGCGGCGCCGACAGGTCGGAGTGGCACTGCTCCAGGCGACGCTCGGCGCGGCTCGTGGCGTCGGGCAGGTTCTTGAGCATGTTCCGCACACGCTGCACCGGATGGTGCGAGCCGGCGATCTGGTGGGGGAGGGGCACGCCAGCGTGCAGCATGTCATGCACTGTCAACACCGCGGGACGCAGAGTCGCCGAGTCGGCTTCGGTGGGCAGCCGCGGCGGGCGCCGCACCGCCGCGATGTCCACACCTTGGATTCGCGCCACCATTTGCGGATCGTCGGGGCAGCCGCACGATGCGCGTCTGGGTGCCGTATCGGCGTCCAGGGAAGTGAGGTGGGTGGTGCCCATGGGGTGTCCGTTCTGCTCTGCGGACGGACGCGTTGTATCTTCTACGGTACAGGTTGGCAGCGTTCTCCCCGTCGTCGGGTGGTGCGATAGCGGGGGCTTGGACGCAGGACTGGATCTCGCGGCGGGCGAGGTCCTCAGCGAGGCGCGGATCGGCGCCGGCTGGGGCGTAGCGGACCAACGCGGCCGACGCGCACGCAAACAGCGGTATCGTGCCGAGCACGATGCCCGCCCAGAAGTAGGCGGGGTCGGGGCGCACGCCTTCCAGCTCGCGACTTGTCGGCTTGTGTACGTCGTGCGCGGCGTCGTCTACAATTGCCCCCGGCCGGAGCGCAGCGGGCCTTCGCGGTGCTGTTGGCTGCTCCTGCCGCCGTGGTCGTCGGCGGGACCGCCTCGGGTGCCTTGGCGCGGCCGGCTCGGCGAGCGAGGAGGGACGCCATGAGCGTTGAAGAGGCCCCTGCTGTCGCTGGGCGCCGCCGCTACGGCCGGGGCGCGGAGCGAGGTCCTGGCTATGGGTATGTCTCTGAGGACTACCAGCCGCTGTTCGTCCGCGTGAGCGAGCTGCCTGCGGCGCTGGCCGAGGGGGGGCGCGGTGCCGGCTACCTGCCCCTCGTGCAGTTCATCAAGGACTGGAACCGCATGCCGTGGTGCCGCGGCGCCATGCTGGACGGCCCTCCGCCCGAAAGGACCGACCCGGAGGTTGCCGCCAAGATCGCCGCGGTGGTGCATGCCCTGTGCGACGTCGACGGCGAGCCGGTGCCGGACTGGGTCCCGGCGGCGGTGGCTTCCCGTGACGTCCCCCTGGTGCCCCGCCTCAACCTCGAGTCAGAGTTCGGCCGCCGCCTGCGCGCGACAGCGGCGCCGGCGTGCCGGCACCATCGGGTGTGGTTCTCGGCAGAACTGCTCGACTCCACCTGAGCCCGCGGTGACGGCCGACGCCGCCCGACCGCTGAGCGCGGAAGTGCTCCGGCTGGTGTTCGACGACCTCTCGCGGCGTCTACGCGCCGCGGAGTCCTATAACCACCACATGATGATCGCCGGCGGCGCGGCTCTGGCGCTGCGGTGGGATCATCGCCTCACCCGCGACGTCGACGTGTTGGAGCACCGCTTGCGGTGGCAGCACCGCCACGGCGAACGGCACACGGCGGCGGTGGACTTCATCTCGATGCGCTTCCCCGCGGCGCTGCACCGCGCCGCGGCCCGCACCGCCGAGACGTTCGGGCTCGCCGCGAACTGGCTCAACAACGCGGCGGGCCTATACACTCCCCGCTGCGATCTCGACGCCGAGGTCCTCTACCGGAGCGACGCACTCGTCGTCGAGGCCCCCGCCGCCCGCGTCCTGTTGGCCATGAAGCTCTCTGCCCGCCGCGACAAGGACCTCGACGACGCGGCGCGCCTCATAGCCGAAACCGGCATCTCCGATCCCGCTGAGATGATCGCCCTAGTTGTCGAAGCCTTCGGCGCCGACGACGTAACTGCGGAGACCTACCAGTTCGTTGACGAGTCTCTCGCCTACCTGCGGGCGCCCACGGAGCTTGAACCCGGCCTCGACCTCTAGTTGTCCGGCATCGAGCAGCAGCTTCGGCGGGGTCCGACCGTGCCGACTGGCCGAGCGGCTCGGCGATCTCGCCGTGATCGGCTGATCCGACGTGGCCGCAATGCCGGCGGTGCTCGGTTCGACCTTGCCGGGAGGGTACGGAGTTCCGCTGGCCGCCACGGGGATTACCTTGGCCAGACGCTGGCCGCGACGGCCTGCTTCAGGCACGTCGAAGCGCGTCGGTTGGGTGCGCTGTCCGCGCCGCGCCCCGGGGCCGCGCTCCGGTGTGTGCCTGCGCACGCCAGGACTGCGGCGTGACCTCGCCTGGGGTCTGATCGCGCGCAGCGGGCGCGGTCAGGGGCCCAGATCGAGGCCCGGGTCCGGGGCTCGGGGCCGAGGTCGGCGCCGGTGAGGAGGTCCCGGCCG
>JAPOVS010000037.1 GCA_026708055.1 bacterium
CCGCGGGCGTCGTCGTCGGCGATGGCGATCTGGGCCTGCGTGTGGTTCATCAGGGTGTACGCGTCGCTGGCCTCCAGCGTGAGGACGGCCGACTCGACGCCCTCGGCGACATGATCGTCGGTGATCGCCACGTCGAAGTGGGCCCACAGCGCCCGCTCCGGGACGGTGACGCTGCCCGACGCCGCCAGGTCCTCGCCCGCGGTCGCCGCCGGGTGGCCGCCGGCGCCGACGCTGCCGCCCGCGATGGTGTACCCGACCGAGAACGCGTCCGTGCACGGATTGGTCGCGGCCCGTATCACCGACAGGCTCAGCCGCACCGATCCGCCGTCTTCGGCGACCGAGTGGAACTGGTCCGCGATCCCCACCTTGGGTCCCGTACACGGCCGGTCGCTCGCCGCGATGGTCAGCGTGTACACCTTGTGCGCCTCGTCAAGCGAGTAGCGCGCCGGCGAGTCGGCGGACGCCGCCAGCGTCAGCACGACCGTCTCCGCGGCCTCCTCGGCGGCGTCGTCGGTGACCGCGACGGGGATCGTCACACTGGTCGCCTGTGCCGGCACCCGGATCGTGCCGCTGTTGCTGGTGACCCCGGCGATGGTGTAGTCCGTGCCGAGCGTGGCCGTGCCCGAGACGGTGTAGCTGACGTCGAAGGCCGTCGCCTGCGCTTGGCTCAGGTCGACCGTCACGCCGACCGTGCCGGCGTCCTCGTTCACGCTCTTGGCCGACTGCGCGAACGTTGCCGTCCCCGGCTGGTCGTTGGCGTTGATGGTCAGCGTGTGCCCGGCGGTGGGGCCCAGCGTGTAGCCGTCGCCGTCGGTCAACGTCAACACCACCGTCTCGGCGCCCTCACGGTCGCTGTCGTCGATGACTGCCACCGGGATGTTCACGCTCGTCGCGCCCATGGGCACGGTCACCGTGCCGCTGCTGCCGGTGACGCCGGCGATCGTGTAATCGCTGCCGCGGGCTGCGGTTCCCGAGAGGGTGTAGCCCACCGTGACGGGCGCTCCCGCGGCCGGGCTGATGTCGACGGTCACGTTGACCGTGCCCGCGTCCTCGTCGACGGATTGCGCGGCCTGCGCGAACCCGGCCTCCCCAGCCACCGTGAACACCGGCGACAGGCCGTAGAACGGCCGCGTCTGGGTGCTCGCCGCCGTCTGGGTGCTGCCCAGCGGCGCCCTGCCTGTTCCGCTGTCGGCACAGTAACCCAACGACACGCTCGCCGACCCCAACGGGTTGGCCGACTTCGCACCCGCGCTCGTGGAACCCGTGAAGTAGCCCGCGGTGTTCACCGACGCCGTGGCGCCGCTCTCGTCGTGGGGCGCGGCCTGGTTCTGCCACTCGCCCCGCAGACCCGGATAGGAGGCCGCCACCCGATCCGCGGCCGCTGTGTCGCCCAGCCAATAGACCTCCACGGCATCGCTGCCGGCGAACCCGGCGTGCGCCGAGGCGTCCGCCGTTGCAGTGGACCCCAGCACCCTGAACAGGCCGCCATAGGGCACAACCGCGGCGTGGCCCTGCGCCGCAGCCGCCCGCACGAACCCGTCGTAGTCGGCGATCACCTGCGAGGACGCATTCCTGGCGGCCGATGTGACGAACAACAGCCGGAACTGCTCGCCCGCACCCGCTCCGGCGGGTCTCAGCACCCAGCTCGACGGCACCTCGATGGCGCCTGTCTCGTCGTCGGCGACTGCGAACACCACCGGCGAGCCCGCAGGCGTCCCCAGCGTCACGCCCGTGCCGCTGGGCAGCCGCGAACTGGTGCCGTAGGCGATCACCACGGCTGGCTGCGACCGCACATCGTTGTCCACAGGCGTGAAGCGCAGCGTCGCGCTCGTCGCCCCTGCGGCCAGTCGCACCGCCGGGTTCTGCGCGCTGTTCCCGCCGCCGCTGGTCACCAGCGTCACGCCCGTCTGGGCCGCGGGCTGCAGCGCGAAGGTGTAGTCGGCGCCGACGGTCATGCCCTGCACGGTCAGCGGCACCGTCACCGTCTCCGAGCCCGCCAGCACGCGGCCCAAAGCGACCGTGACGTCCTTGTGGCCCGCCGCGCCCGACGCCCCCTCGGTGACATCCCCCGACGTGGCCGACAACGCCAGGGAGACCTCGGCGTCGTCGTCGGTCACCGCGAGCGTCCCGGAGTTGACGGTCGCCCCGGCCTGGGTCGCCGACAGCGTGACCGTCTCGTCGTTCGTGGCGGTGTTGTCGTCAGTGGGTGTCAGCGTGAAGTCGGCCGTGCCCGAGGCCGCGCCCGCGGCGATCGGCAGCGTC